>NZ_JAPVZJ010000001.1:0-205748 GCF_041432295.1 Streptococcus sp. 27098_8_109 | reverse complement strand
TTTATCGAATTATCAAAGCAACTTTCTCATAAATTAATCAATCCAGTAATTTTTATCAGTTCCTGGATTTTGATGTTCAATAGGCGGAGGAGTCATATAATCTTCACCAAACTCGTAAACCAAAATCTCATGAAATTTTCTAGGAACCTTCACAAGAATATTCTCATATGGCATTTCAATTGTATCATATAGCCACTCTTTCTTAATTCCACTTGGATAGTAAGAGTCATAGGTAGTACATGCAAGATCTGTAGCCTGCTCAACATCATATTGCAAAGCTAATTTCTCCAATTTTTCATTCCATTTCTGTGGAGAAGTCAGTCTAAAAATTGCAGATGCAAAATAACGTGGTAAATTTTTGACACCTCCATTATCTATTTTGACTCCTTTGAAATTCAGAGATGAAAGTCGAATAAATTGTTTATAAAGCCTCATCTTTTTTCTATCATGTTCATCTGTAACAACCCCATCGTATGGGAAAATGTCAACACAAGTACCCAGAATAACCGACTTATCCAAAAGATTAGCATCTCTTCTTGTCCTCACATCATAAACTCTCATATACGTATAAGGGTAGCCTTTTGTTTCTCTATATGAAATTAATCTATAGTAGGGATGTTTTTCATTTTTTAATATATCATAGAGCTTTTCAAATTCATCTCGAGCCAAAGAAATATCGGTATCATCATCCCAAGGAATAAAACCTTTATGGCGTACAGCACCTAGCAAGGTTCCAAAATCAATAAAATACTTGATTTCATGTTCCTCACACAATTCATGCAAATAGTTTAAAATATCTAATTCAATTTGTTTAATTTCTTCAAGAGTCAAAATTTTCTCTGACATCTATTATTCACTCCTAATCTTTTTATATCGAGTCAATGGCTTCTTCATTTCAATGACATCATTGAGATACCTTAATAATTTTCCACAATTGAAAATCATGATGAGAGAACCTTAGCTCAACTGGTGGCAATTGCGTATAATCTCCGTAGTCCGAAGTCAGAATTTCATGATAGTTTTTTGGAATCATAAATTCCTTACCTTCGAATACACCCGTAATAGTTTGATTCAACCACTCCCGCTTCCAGACTGGTTTATTCATATCTTTATAAATAAGATAGTCAACCAACTCGTAATCACCTACTTTTCTAGATTGAGCAAGCTCATCAATGCCTCTAATATACTTATTTGTATTTGTGAAATAGAAGATAATGACTGATATATAGCGAATTAGAGAATTTAATAGACTTTTAGTATTGGTAATCCCTTTAAATGTATAACAGCTTAATTGGCGTTTTTTTATAAGTCTTGTCATTTTATCTTTAAAAACTGAGTCATCCTCGTAACCATCTACAGGGAAAATATCTACATAAATTCCCATATTGGAATCAATTCGAACATCTTCTTCTAGTAAATAAGTTTGATTATCCTGAACTTTCATAAAGGGATAGACATAGTTGAGATTATTTTTATAAGACATCACTTCGTAACGTTCGTCAGGGTTAGCGATAAGGTAGTCTTGCAACTTCTCATAGTCTTCACGCAACATACAGATATCCATGTCATCATCCCAAGGAATAAAACCTTTATGACGAACCGCACCAATAAGACTGCCATAAGCTAGGAAATATTTGACACCAATTTTCTGACAAACTTCATGAATATATTCCATGATTCCTAGTTCCATCTGTTGAATCTCTCTAATATCAGTTACTTCCTGATAACGAATACCTTCATCACGTTTGCAAACAACTAATCCATAACCAATAATCAACCAAAAGATAATATTAATAAAGTTAGTTGAGTACATAATCTGACTTTCAAATAATTGACCGAACAAGATGCCAAAGAAAAGAATCATAATCAACTTTTCAGAGTTCTTTTTAGAAACAATCAAATAAGTCAAAAAGCGCTTAATTATATATCCTAGTAGAAGTAAAAAGGATACTAAACCTAAAATTCCAGAACTAACAAATATGGTTACAAAAATGTTATGGAAATTTCCACCAATAAGAGAGTTTTGAATCTCAAATTTACTGAAATATTTTGTGTAATAATCTGGAACATTCCGTACACCATAACCAAAAATTGGTTTTGCACTTCCCATTTTTATAGCATTTTTCCAAATATAAGTTCTACCACTAGGTGTCGTTTCTATTAGATGAAGTTCGCCTGTTTTTTTTATAACTGAAGAATCCGTTTCTGCATAAGATTGTCCTTTATTTAAGTCCAATACAGTTGCTCTCCCCGAAGATATGTAAATAGAAGTTACATAACTCAATCCGATGTTAGTAGCAGAAACAAGTAAAGCAGAAACAATAAAGATTAGAAATCGCTTAGCTAACTTGCCCCTGCTAATAAAGAAACTATATAACCCAATCATCAACACTAAAGATAATAAAGCTCCTCTACTTTGCATGGTTGCGAAGTAAACTAATTGAATCACATTATTCAGTTTTAGATAAACAGAGTATTTGTTTCCTTTATGAATCAAATACATAGCCAAAACAATGCTAATATATGAAAAAATTGCACTAGCATTGGGATTGACAATTCCCCACAAACGCCCATTCATAACACCGTAGTAATAAGATTGCTGTCCAATTTTAAATAGGATAAGTACTTTACTTACTAATAATGTAAACGCAAAAATTGCTGAAGAAAAAGAGACAATTTGAACCGTATAGGCAATCCAGTCAAATAATTTTTTAAGTTGCCCTGATTCTAACATGGTAAATAATAAAATATAGGTTACCATAAAGAGGATCTCGATCACATTTCCAATCAAATGTCCAGAGCGATTGAAAATAGCTGATAACAGATGACTTCCAGCCAATAGACCAAATAAGGACAGAAATTTACGATCTACTATAATTTTTTTCCACTTAAACAATAAGGTATAGCAAATGTAAAACAATACAATTGCTGATAATCCCTTGTAAAAAGGATTAGCTATCTTATAAACCAGTGAACTCATACTTAAAATCGAAATGAAAACAAATAGATATGCAATCCATAGTTTTGATTTTTCAAAGTATTCATCCATTTTTGAAAAATTCATTTTCAACTCCTTCTCATGATATTAGTTTTTTAATCCAACAATTTTTTTATATAGCCACGGAGAAAAGACAAGTAACAGAACAGCTATCTTACGAAATCTAGTGAAATAAGCATCCTTCCAGATTTCATATCGATGCTGAACAATCCAAGTCCTCAGCTCGGCTTTCTCCTTTTGATACTCTTCACGTGAAGTAAAGATAATTTTATCGTAAACTGTGATGTACGACCAACATTCTCTATTTATTAATTCGTATTTTAAATTAGGAAAGACTTGTGAAACCTGAGTGATTATTTTTTTATAAACCTCTATCGTGTCAAATACATGCCGATTAACAGATGTTGTCGCACTTCCCTCACGATGATCATAATAATAAATTGGTTTATCAATGAATACACTACTGCATCTTGTCTTTAGTAGCAATTCCGTTAAAAATAAGGCATCTTCAGCTAGATGGTAGTCTGTATTAAATTTTTCATCTGTCAGCAGGTCTCTCTTAAATAGTTTTGCGACTGGAAAGAATGATGTCTTAGTGGTCATCAGTAATTCTTTCATGGTTTCTTCTGTTGACCAAAGTTCTTTTCTACCAGAATACGGGGGTAAATCTGTCACTATTCCATTTTTGATATGGTGTAGAGGAGCAATCACAAAACCTACATTTCCTCCCTCAACTGCACTAGCTAAAGTAGCTAGGTAATCCTTGGTGACGAAATCATCACTATCAACAAAAGTTATCCAAACACCCGTCGCTAGCTGAATTCCAATATTTCTGGCATTAGAAACACCAGCATTTTCGATATGGTAAACCTTGATATTTTCATACTGATATGCTAAATGATCACAGATTTGTCCACTGGAATCAGTAGATCCATCATTTATTAGGATTAGTTCAAAATTAGTATAAGTCTGATGAAGAATTGACTCCACACATCGCTCCAGGTAGGCTTCTACATTGTAGACTGGAACGATAACGCTAATTTTTTCACCCATCATGCTCCATATTCTCCCTTGTATTCTGTATAAGACTTATCCATATCAGCGATGACAGCATCATGATGTGGTAACTGCTTGTCTGCTGGTGGAGGTGTCATATAATCCCCAAAAGCAGTGCTGAGATAAGCATCATAGCCGACTGGAATAGGCATCTCTGTCTCTTCAAATGGCAAGAAGAGATTATCTTCAAAAGATTCGATTAGGTACTTATTTCTCATGTAACCAGGACCCGAGCATAATTCCGTGATTCCATCGCTCTCAGCTAGACTGTACTTGGTCATTTCTTTTTCAGCTTTTTTCCAAATGCGATAACGAAGAGATTTCGGCGTCAAACCGAGTAAAATGCGACTTCCCCACTTCATAAGTGCGCCATGTTTTTCTGGAATAGTTTGCGCACAAAAAAGAGAATAAATCAAGGCCCAGTGAACCTGCTTTTTCCGCTCAGCTGGATTTTTAGGATAATAATCCAAAGGTAAAACATCCAAGGCCAGACCATGTGGCAAATCCAAATCCTGCTGATAAGGTTTGATACAGGTAGTTTCCTTGTCACGAATGGTAATAAAAAGATTGCGGTCGACAAAATCCTTATTACTCTTTGACAAGAAATAACGCTCATCTGCATAACGAGGCCATAATTCTGCTAATTTTTCATAGTCCTTACGGGGCATAAAAAAGTCTAGGTCGTCGTCCCAAGGAATAAACCCCTTGTTTCGAAGGGCGCCAATAGCACCTCCTCCACAGAGATAACAAAGCAAATCATGTTCCTTGCAAAAAGCCACAAAATATTCAGCCATCTCCAGACTTCGAGCCTGAATTGCTTTTAAATCAGTCATATTGTTCATTATTCTTTCTATCGTATCGTTCCATTATACCATAAATAAGGGATGAAAATCTATTGCAGACTGTAAAAAATCAAAGCTTGACTGCTGGATACATAGCCTTCAAACTTTGATTTTTCTGTCTTATCTTATCTCATTCCCATTTGAGCGAGCTTGGTTTGATATTTATTTTGGTCTACTAAGAGTGCCTGTCCTCCATAGACATCATAGGCATCGACCCAATCACCTAGTTCTGGAACTGTTAATCTTTCAATGCCATTTTGCGCTCCATCTAGGAAGGATAAACCATTGGTCAGTAGGAAACTATACGGAACATTCGTAGAGGTCATCCCAAAGACCTTACCAAGTGCTTCTGATCCAGTAAAGAGTTTGGTTGGATCCTTGAGTTGCTGCAGAACAGCTGTCAGCACTTGCTGTTGTCTCTTGGTACGACCGTAATCACCTTCATCATCATCACGGAAACGTGCATAATTGAGCAAGGTTGAACCGTTCATCTGCTGTTTCCCAACTTTAATAGTCTGGGTTGGTGACTCTGTTTCCGTAGCATGTAAATCATCTCCGACTGTAGCTTCGGTTAAAGGTTGACCTTCTAAGGTTGAGAATTTGGCATCAATCGTTACACCGTCAGGAAATAGGGTGTCAATAGCAGTTGCGAAGGCCTGGAAGTCTACCAAAGCGTAGTACTTAATGTCCAAGTCAAAATTGTCTTTTAGGACTTTTCGAACCATTTCTGCCCCTTTTTGCCCCTCTTGTTCCCCTAACTCATAGGCCACATTCAACTTATTATCGGACTGCTTTCTACCATTAATGACTTGACTGTATCCGTCTATATAAACCAAATTGTCACGCATAAAGCTGGCCAGTTTGATTTTTTTATCTGAGCCACCAACGTTTAGAACCATAATCGAGTCCGTTCTCGTCTCAGCACTATTTTGGCCAATCCGTCCATCTGTTCCCATGATCAAGATATTAACCCCATCCTTGGTATCTTGACCATGAAAAACTTCTACTTGAGCTGCCTTAGCATTGGCAGGTTTGGTTGGATCCGCATTTGAATAGCCTTTTAGGAACATAAAAATCATGCCAAAACCGACACAGGCTAGAAGAGCAAGCAGTCCTGCAAAAATGCGCCCCCAACGAATCTTACGTTTTTTGGACTTAACCTTTGGAAGAGAGTGGCTTTTCTGGTATTTTTTTGCACGGCTACGGTTACCATAGGATGGAAGAGGAGACTGATTGACTGGTTCCATGAAAGACTCTTCCATATCGTGATTTTCATTATAAATTTCTGGAGAAGCTTCACTACCACTAGCCATATTTAACTTACCTTGCAAGTAAGCAAACTCTTTTTTCTCTCGCTCATTGAGATAATGAATGTTCTTAAAGAGATAGTCATAACGCAACTGCTCATGATGACTTAAGGGATTTTCTTTACTCATCTTCTCTCCTTTCCATGGTCTGATATTGGATAAATAGGATAGGCGCCCAGTACTTTATACTGGATTCCAATCGCTTCTAATTCTTTTTGGGCAAAGTGGACCAAGTCCTCATCAGCATAGTTCACATCAATAATGAAAAAGTATTCTCCCAGTGCTGTCTTGAGTGGCCGACTTTCAATTTTTGTCAGGTCAATTCCTCTCCAAGCAAAGGTCGAAAGAGCCTTGTAGAGGGCACCGGGAAGGTTGTCCGGTAAGGTCAAGGCCAAACTCATTTTCTCAGTTTGTGCTTGCAAGGGAATGGCTGCACCTTCAGCTCCCAAAACCCAGAAACGTGTGAAATTAGCTTCCATTTCCTGAATATCCTCAGCAATCAGTTCCAAGCCATATTCTTCTGCAGAACTTCTTGGTGCAATGGCTGCATAAGGCTGGTCTGGATGTTCGGAAATAAAGCGGGCCGCATAGGCTGTACTAGCAGTCACCTCGATTTGGGCCTCTGGATATTGTTCATCGATGAATTTCTTTCCTTGAGCCAAAGCCTGTGGATGAGAAAAAATCTTTTCAATCTTAGTATGGCCTGGAACCACCATCAACTGCTGATGAATAGGCTGAACGATTTCTGCAACTGCTTGAATGCGAGCCTGATGAAAAAGGTAGTCCAAGGTTTCATGAACACTACCCTCGATAGAATTTTCAACTGGCACCACAGAATAGTCCACCAAACCTTGCTCATAGGCCTTGATGACATCTGTAATATTAGCAAAGGCCTGCAATTCCTCATGAGGAAAAGCTGTCTGCACAACGTGGTGTGAAAATGATCCCTTGGGACCTAGATAAGCAATTTTCATCTCAGTTCCTCTATAATTTCATCTGGGCTTAGCTCGGTCACATCCAAAATCCGACTAGCCACTTCCTCATACCAAGCCTGTCTTTCTTGGAAAATAGCTGCTAATTCTTCCTTGCTATTATTTAGAAAAAGCGGACGCTGATTGTCCTTATCAGTTGATATTCGTTGGTAGAGGGTTTCAAAATCAGCTTTCAGGTAGATATTATCAGAATTTGTCTTTAGTAAGTCACGATTTCGCTGAGAAACGACCACTCCTCCACCAGTTGACACAACTTGGTCTCTTTGTAGTAAATCAGCTAGGACTTCTGATTCTACCTGACGAAAGGCCGCTTCTCCCTTTTCAGCGAAAAAATCAGCAATGGACATGCCCAAACATTCCTCGATTAAGGCATCCATATCGATGTAGTCTGGGTTCAAACCTCTTGCAATAGTCGATTTGCCAGCCCCCATAAATCCGAGTAATACCTTAGCCATGAATCAAGTTCTCCAAATCATCAAAGAAGCTAGGATAGCTGGTATTGATGGCTTCTGCACGATCAAGCTCCACTACTCCATCAGCAACCAAGAGGGCCGCGATAGCTGTCATCATGCCGATACGATGGTCTCCAAAAGTATTGACTCTAGCACCGTGAAGTGCTGATTTTCCTTTGATAATCATTCCATCAGCTGTAGGTGTGATATGCGCACCCATGCTATTTAAAGCATCTGCCACCACCTGAATGCGGTCTGTTTCTTTGACTTTAAGTTCCTCAGCATCCTTAATAACTGTTACACCTTGAGCTTGGGTCGCAAGTAGAGCGATAATGGGCAATTCATCAATCAAGCGTGGAATCAAAGCGCCACCAATCTCTGTTCCTTTTAAGTCAGAAGACTCAACAGTCAAGGTTGCAGATTTAGCGACTGGGTCAATTTCAGTAACTTCTAATTTTCCACCCATGGCGCGAATGACATCAATGATACCTGTACGCGTTTCGTTAATACCAACATTCTTCAGCACTACACGAGAATTTGGAACAATCAAACCTGCGACCAACCAAAAGGCTGCACTGGAAATATCTCCTGGAACAACCACCTTTTGTCCTGTCAATTTTTGTGGCCCTTGGACTGTGATTTTTTTGCCCTCCACACTTAAATGACCACCAAATTGTTGCAGCATATCTTCAGTATGATTACGGGTGCACTCTTTTTCGATAATTACAGACTCCCCCTGGGCCTGCAAGGCCGCAAACATCAAGGCTGACTTGACTTGGGCAGAGGCAATTGGCAACTCATAATGAATAGGTCTTAGGTTTTTCGTCCCTTTTAAATGAAGGGGAGGAAGGTCTCGCTCAGTTTGCCCTGAAATACTAACGCCCATTTTTTTCAGTGGAATAGTCACACGATCCATAGGACGTTTGGAAAGACTGTCGTCTCCGAACATCTCTACTTCAAAATCTGCACCAGCAAGGACACCTGAAATCAGACGAATCGAGGTGCCAGAATTTCCCATATCAAGGGCATTTTGCGGCGCTTTTAAGCCATCCATGCCTACACCTTGAATGGTAATAACCCCATCTTTGTCCTCAATTTCAACACCAAGGTCACGAAAAACCTGCATGGTCGAAAGAACGTCTTCACCTCGCAGAATATCATAAACCTTGGTCTCACCCTCAGCCAAACTTCCAAAGATAATAGAACGGTGACTGATAGACTTGTCACCTGGAACTCGGATACTGCCGTGTAAGTGGAGAATGTTTGTTTTTAGTTTCATACTGGACCTCATACTTGCAATACTTTTACCTATTTTATCATAAAAAGCCAGAAATTCCTTAAAAATTCCTGACTTTATGATAGTTATTTTCTTATTTTAGCAATTCTGAAACTGGTTCGAAAACAATTTTTTCAATGTCAGAAAGGTAAATTGCCAATTGTTGTTGCTTGGTAAAGAATTCTGATAAGAGGCTATTCCCTTGAATCTGCTTGCCAAAGCCTTCCATTTTCGCTTGAAAGGATGCGTCTGGCATTTGACCTGTCTGTGCTAGTCTTTGAATTTCCTCTTGGAAGGCAACATATTCTGTAAAAATTTTGCTTGCCTCAGCATCTGCTGAAATAGCATCTTTAGCTGCTTTAACAGCCTTGTATTCTGGTAATTCGCGTAGACCGCGACTGAGTTCGTTTGCACTATCGTAAATATTTGACATGATTTTCTCCTTATTTGATGACGACTGTATAGTCGGTGTTTTCTGTTATGAGGTGCTCCGCTCTTTCCAAGTCTTGAGCATTTTTAAATGAAATTTGTAGGATCCCGTGAATATCCTCACGGTTTTCCTCATTGATGTGAATATTAACCAAGGAAGTTCCACGTAGCAGTTCCAAAATCCTCAAGATGACATCTTCTTCATCGGGAACATCGACATAAAGGTCATAAGAGCTATCCACACCGCCACGCTTATGGATTTCCATGGCCTGACGTTGCTCACGCGCTTGGTTGAAAAAATTCCAGATTTGCTCTTCATCTCCCTTGCTGATGGCTTGTCCAACCGCTTCTAAACGTTCCTTAAAATCCGCAATTCGATCCAGAATAGTTTCACGATTGGACAAGAGAATGGAGGTCCACATACCCGGCTCGCTTTCTGCAATTCGAGTCATATCTCGAAAACCACCGGCCGCAAATCGCCTTGCCATCTCATGTTCTTGAGCATAAACCGCGGTCTGCTCCATGAGACTGGAAGCCAGAATATGAGGAAAATGGCTAATCTGAGAAGTCACTCGATCGTGCTCCTTGGCATCAATCTCGATAAAACGGGCATGAAGACCTGAAAGCAGATCCTTCATTTCATCAAGCGTGTCCTGACTTGTCAGGCTTGAAGGTGTGAAGATATAATAGGCATTTTCAAAGAGATTGACATCCGCAGAGGCAGCCCCTGTCTTGTGACTACCAGCCATGGGATGGGCCCCGACAAAACGAACAGACTTGCCAGCCAAATAGTTCTCCGCTGCATCAACAATGGCCGACTTGGTCGAACCAGCATCTGAAATAATCACGCCTTCTTTCAAGTCCAAGTTGGCCAACTCCTTAATAAAGGAAATGGTTTGCTTTATTGGCAAGCTAAGAATAATGATATCCGCAAGAGGAGCAAAACTGGCAAAATCATCCGTTGCTCGGTCAATCATGCCTTCTTTCAAGGCAATATCTCTCGAAGCTTGACTGCGATTATAGCCTAAAATTTCATAATCTGGATGATCGCGTTTGATACCAAGTGCCATAGAGGCACCGATCAATCCAAGGCCTGCGATATAGACTGTTTTTGCCATAGGAACTCCTTAATAGTTCTTTGTATAGTCTCGGTGTTTGGCCACTGCTTCTTTTAATTCCTCTAGATTATCTGATGAGAATTTTTCAAGGATTTCTTGTGCCAGAACCGTTGCCACAACGGCTTCCATAACCACACCTGCAGCTGGAAGAGCAGTCGGATCACTTCTTTCGACTGTTGCCTTGTAGGGTTCATGGGTTTCAATATCCACACTCATAAGTGGTTTATAAAGAGTAGGAATGGGTTTCATGACGCCACGAACAACAATAGGTTGCCCATTGGTCATACCACCTTCAAAGCCGCCAAGATTGTTGGTACGGCGGGTATAGCCGTCTTCTTTAGACCAAAGAATTTCATCCATGACCTGGCTGCCTTTACGATAACCAGCTTCAAAGCCAAGACCAAATTCCACTCCTTTAAAGGCATTGATAGAGACAACTGCTTGGGCCAATCTTGCATCCAATTTTCTGTCCCATTGGACATAGGAACCAAGACCAACTGGAACACCTCCAACGACTGTCTCCACAACCCCACCGATAGTATCACCGTCACGTTTGATTTGGTCAATATAATCCTTGATTTCCTGTTCTCTTTCTTGGTTAACAATAGAAACTTCAGACCGGGCAGCTCGTTCCTTAATCTCAGTGACTGTCAGATTTTCAGGTACATCGATTTCCTTGCCACCAAAGACTACAACATGGTTAGCAATCTCCATATCCAGCTCAGCCAAGAGGCGTTTAGCTACTGCTCCGACTGCCACCCGCATAGTTGTTTCACGGGCAGATGAGCGTTCCAAGGAATTTCGCAAATCATCAAAACGGTACTTGATCCCCCCAACCAAATCGGCATGACCTGGACGAGGATGGGTGATTTTTCGTTTACTTTTAAGGCGGTCTTCAATGTCCTCTGCAGACATGATATCCAGCCATTTTTGGTGGTCCTTATTGACGACATCCATGGTAATAGGAGCACCTGTCGTCTTCCCATGGCGAACACCTGAAGTAAAGACAACTTGGTCGCTCTCAATCTTCATACGACCGCCACGACCGTAGCCACCCTGACGGCGTTTAAGGTCGCCATTGATATCCTCAGCTGTCAAAGGTAGTCCAGCTGGAATTCCTTCAATGATAGCTGTCAGACGGGGACCGTGTGATTCTCCTGCTGTTAAATATCTCATACACTCTCCTTATTTTACCAAGTAGTCTTTCATCTCTTCCAGAGAAACTGGGTGAATAGTCGCTGAACCAAGCTCTGGTACCAAGATCAATTTCAAGGTATTGCCACGCGCTTTCTTGTCATGAGTCAAAGCTTGATAAAGCTTATCTACATCCCAGTTTTCATAGTCAACAGGCAAACCAAACTTCTGGCACATCTCTGTGATAGATTGGGTAATACCAGCTGGCATAAGGTCTTTTTCCTCAGCAACCTTGGAAATCTGCACCATGCCCATGGCCACAGCCTCTCCATGCATGACTTTTCCATAACCGGCAGTTGCTTCAATAGCATGGCCAATAGTATGGCCAAAATTGAGGTAAAGACGAACACCATTGTCCAACTCATCCTCAACCACCATCTTGCGCTTGACCTGACAAGAATGCTCAATCAAGGTCTCTGCATGTTCCAAAATGCCCGAAACAGAACCATCCAGCTCCGTCAAAATTTTCCATAGTTCTGGATCCTCAATCAAGCCATATTTGATAACTTCGCCCATCCCTTCAATCAACTCTCTTTTTCCGAGGGTTCCAAGAACAAGTGGGTCAATCAGAACCCCATCTGGTTGGGCAAAGGTACCCACCATATTTTTAGCAAATGGAGTATTAACACCCGTCTTTCCACCTATAGAAGAATCCACCTGAGCTGTCAAGCTGGTCGGAATCTGAACAAAGTGAATACCCCGCATATAGGTAGAGGCTACGAAACCAGCCAGGTCTCCAACGACACCACCACCAAGAGCCACGATTCCATCGCTACGAGTCAGACCTTGCTTAACTAAAAATTCATAGACTTTCTGGACAGTGGTTAAATTCTTTCTTTCTTCCCCTTCCAAAAAGTCAAAAACTGCTACCTGAAAACCAGCATCTTCTAGGCTGAGCTTGACCTTCTCTGCATAAAGAGAAGCTACATGGTTGTCTGTCACAATGACTACCTTTTGTGGTTGCCAGAGTTCTCGCAACCATTGACCAGCCTGAGCCAGACAGCCTTTTTCAATCTGAATATCATAAGGATGATGAGGAATATCGATTCTGATTTTCATAGGAGAATCTCCCTTTCTTTATTGGTATTTTTCTGTTAAGGACTGCCAAATCTCTTCTGTCGGCATTTCCTTTCCTGTCCACAGTTGAAAAGCTTCTGCAGCTTGATAGAGCAACATTCCCAGACCATTGACGGCTGGATTTCCCTGACTTCTGGCCCATTTCAAAAATGGGGTTTCAAAAGGCTTGTAAATGATATCTGCTACTAAAAGAGTTTCTGATAGGACAATGTTTTCAGGAACTGGAGATGATTGACCATCCATTCCTACACTTGTCGCATTGACCAGTAAATCCGACCCAGCAATCCTTGCTTGCAGTTCGGGAACATCTTCTAAAGCATACAAGTCCACTTTAAAACCTGTCTGCTCTTGTAACTTGTCTAGATAAGGTCTTGTTTTTTCCATCGAAACCGAACGAACAAAGACAGAAATCTGACTGACACCATCCAAAATAGCCTGTGCCAAGATTGATTTAGCCGCACCACCTGCACCCAGCAAGGTCATCTTCTTACCTGTAATTGTAAAAGAAGGCAAGCTCTTAAAAAATCCCTTGCCATCTGTATTATATCCAATTAAATTGCCATTCTCATTGACAACCGTATTAACCGCACCAATCAAGCGCGCTTCATCGCTCAGCTCATCCAAATAAGGAATCACCTGCTCCTTATAGGGCATGGACAGGTTGATGCCAAACATCTGGTAGCGACGAATATTGGCCACTGTTTCTGCCAAGTCAGCCACTTCAATCTCCCAAGCCACATAAGCACCATTGGTAGCTGTCGCCTCAAAGGCACTATTGTGGATAAAGGGGGAAATCGAATGCTTAATAGGATTGGCAACAACTGCAGCTAAACGTGTATAGCCATCAAGCTTCATCCAAAATCTCCCGAATTTTTTTCATGTTAGCTAGGGAAATCTGACCTGGGGCACTTGCCTCATCTAGACTAGCAAAGGACCAGCTAGAACCTGTCACATCCGCAGTGATACGAGAGACCTTACCCACCTTGCCCATAGAAATAGTTACATACTCCTGCTCAGGATTGAGGGTTTTAAAGCCTCGTGTATAGTTCATCAAGTCTAGCACATCCTGCTCCGTGTGAGCCATAGCCGCAACCTTAACAAGTTTTGGATTTAAGCTCGTCAACTCTGACAAGATTTCCATCATATTTTCAGGTGTTTCTTGGAAATTGTGGTAACTCAAAACGAGATTTGGGAAGTCCAGCATTTCCTCAAAAACATCCTTGTAGCTGTAGTACTCAAAATCAATATAATCTGGTTGATAGAGTTGCGCCACTTCCTTGATTAGATGGATATATTCTTCTGGAGAAAGGTCGATTTCTCCCCCTTCAGAGCGAGTTCGCAATGTGAAAACCAACTCACGGCCTGCGAATTTTTCAAAAATCGCTGGAGCTACCTGCAAAATCGCTTCTTTAGGTAGATAGTCGGCACGCCATTCAATGATGTCGGCATCCAGGTACCTCGTGGCATCCAGAGCCTGGGCCTCCTCTAAACTTCTTGGCATTACTGAAACGATTAATTTCATTTACTAACCTTCATACTAATCACCTTGAGGTAATTACTACTTTCATCTTTTTTATTATAGGCGAAATCTGCTGGAAGACCGTATTTGTTTAAAATCTGGTAACTTCTTCCTGCAAAGCCTTTATCAATTTGTTCTGTAAATTTCTGACGGGAAACATTGGCAGCATTGGTACTGGCAATGATAATCCCTTCCGGATTTAAAATCTCAAGACTCTGGGATATCAACTTGTGATAATCCTTAGCCACAGAAAATGTTTGTTTTTTATTCCGAGCAAAGCTAGGTGGATCTAGGACAATCACATCATAGGTCAAGCCTTTTCGCTTGGCATACTTGAAATACTCAAAGACATCCATGACTATAAAACGATGGTCGTCTGTGCTGATTGCATTTGCCTGAAAATGCGCTTGAGACAATTCTCGTGAACGTTTAGCTAGGTCAACCGAAGTAGTCTGGCTTGCTCCTCCCATGGCCGCAGCTACTGAAAAGGCTGCTGTGTAGGAAAACATATTGAGCAAGGATTTACCCATAGCCAACCCATCCACTAGACTACCACGAACCTCGTGCTGATCTAGGAAAATCCCTGTCATCAAGCCATCATTCATAAAGACTTGATACAGAACACCATTTTCCAGAACAGTGAAAAAGTCAGGTGCTTCTTGGCCATAAACATGGGCAGATTCATAGTCCAAACCCTTAAAACGGATCTTCTCATAGGTCCCTAAAACCTCAGGAAAAACCTGTCTAAAGGCTTCTGAGATGGTCTGACGAATCTGATAAACATAAGAGTTATACCAAGAAAAAACAGCATAGTCGCCATAAAGGTCCACTGTCAGACCGCCAAAGCCATCTCCCTCTTGGTTGAAGAGACGAAAGGCAGTTGTCAATTCGTCTTGATAGTAGGCACTTCTCTTTTCTTTAGCTTGTCTAAACAGTGCTTCAAAGAAAGCTTGATTGAAGGTCACCTTATCTGTGCTCACAAACCAGCCCAAGCCCTTGTTTTGCTGAGAAAGGTAGGCAGTACCAAGAAAGTTTCCATCTTGACTATGAACTTCTACTTCCTGATCCTTGAGATTGATATTCTCAAGGTCGCTGGCTTCTAGTAAAACTAGCCCTTTAGCGAGCTTCTTTTCAACCCTTTTGCTGACTCTTATTCTATTCATAGTCACTATTATAGCAAATTTTGTGACAATTCTCAAAAAAGAAACTACCCTTGCTTTTTTACTCTAGTTTTAAAAAATGGTATACTAATACTAATAAAAACTTAGGAAGTAATTGTGTGAGAATCAATTTTAGCAAAATCCAAAAAGCCATGGGTACCAGACTGGGTTTTGTCCTAACCCTTTTAATCCTCTATTGGCTCAAAACCTTACTAGCCTATACCGTTGACTTTAATTTAGATATTCAATTGGGCAAGCTGCAAGGGAATTACCTTGCCTTTATCGCTTTTTTCAATCCCCTTCCCTTGGGACTCCTCCTGCTGGCTCTAGCCCTCTATGCTCGGTCAACCAAGATCTTTTATGGCCTTAGTATAGCTATTTATAGCCTTTTGTTCATTTGGCTTTATTCCAATATCTTTTACTATCGAGAATTTAGTGACTTTATCACGGCCAATACCATGAAAGTGGTCAGCAAGGTGTCTGTTGGTACTGCCGAACTAGAGTTACTGCGCTTTTGGGATTTCATCTATTTTATGGATTTCCCATTGCTGGCTTATCTTCTCTATAAGAAGCTCATCCAGCTGGATAGGAGACCTTTCAAATTCCGCTCCAGTGTTGCTATCACTGCTCTCTCAGCCCTGCTCTTTTCTGCTAATCTTTTCTTGGCTGAAATCGAACGTCCCGATCTCCTATCGCGAGGATTTTCTAATTATTATATTGTTCGTGCCCTTAGTTTGCCAGCCTTTTTAGGTTATAGTGCCAACCAATCCTATAGCGCCAACAAAGAACGTGCTAAGGCCTCTGAGACCGACCTTCAACCTATTACAGATTATGTCCAAGAACATTCGACTAAGCCTAATCCAGACTATTTTGGATTAGCCAAAGGGAAAAATGTGATTTATCTCCACTTGGAAAGTTTCCAGCAGTTCCTACTGGACTATAAACTCAACATAGATGGAACTGATCATGAAGTCACTCCCTTCCTTAATTCACTCTACCATTCGCAATCAACCCTAGCCTTTTCGAATATCTTTAACCAAGTCAAGGCTGGTAAGACCTCAGATGCGGAAACCATGCTGGAGACTGGTTTGTTTGGACTTGACCAAGGTTCCTTCATGGTCAACTATGGAGGTACCAATACCCAGCAGGCTGCGCCTTTTATCCTATCAAAAAATGGCTACCAATCAAGTGCAGTCTTTCATGGTAATATTGGGACCTTCTGGAACCGAAATACAACCTACAAACAATGGGGCTACCAATACTTCTTTGATGCTTCCTATTTTACCAAGCAAGACAGTAGCAATTCTTTCCAATATGGTTTAAATGATAAAATCATGATGAAAGATTCTATCCAATATCTAGAGCACTTGCAGCAGCCTTTTTATGCTAAGTATATCACGGTGTCCAATCACTATCCCTATGCTAGCAATCTGACTGGCGATGAGCTTGGTTTCCCCTTGGCCAAAACCAAAGATGAAACGATCAATGGCTACTTCCAAACAGCTAACTATCTGGATAGTGCTATCAAGGCCTTCTTTGACTATCTCAAAGAAAGTGGCCTCTATGAAAAATCCATCCTCATCATCTACGGAGACCATTATGGAATTTCTAACTCCCGCAATCCTGACCTGGCTCCCTTGATTGGCAAGACTTCTGAGAACTGGTCGAATTACGACAATGCCATGTTGCAACGAGTGCCTTTTATGGTGGTCATGCCTGGCTATGAAAAAGGACAAATCATCAATACCTACGGTGGACAAATCGATATCTTACCGACTCTTGAACACCTCCTTGGTATTGAGTCCAATTCCTTCCTACAAGTTGGACAAGATCTTCTGTCTCCAGATCATCAAGAAATCGTTGCCTTTCGGACTGCCAATTCCTTCGTTACACCAAAATACACCAGTTATGACGGACGAACCTACTATACTGAGAGCGGTCTTGAAATCAGCAACCTTGATGAACAAGCTCAGACTGAACTAGAAATCGTTCGTCAAGCAGCCAGTCAACAGCTGAAAATTAGCGATCAGATTCAAACTGGCGATTTGATACGTTTCTACCAAGCAGATCATCTTGGAAAAGTTGATACAGAAAGTATTTCTTACCTCAATTCCTTGCCAATTCTGCAAAAGATTGAGCAGGAAAAAGGAAGTCAATCAACCAGTCTCTTTAGCCAACGACAAGGTAAAACCAGTGCTGACCTTTTCAAGGCACCAAGTTACCAAGAACTCCATCCAGAGTCGGCAGAAACCGAATCAAAATCACAATAAAAATGCTCTTCCGTCTTGGAGGAGCATTTCTTTTTATAAAATTTATCAAGTAAGCGACAAACTACCTCATCTTTTTTCTATTTCTGCTAATATGCGTGACAGGTAGTAATGATAGCTAAATATAGCAAGACCAAGCAGAAGGATAAGAACTCCTACTCCCAAGCTGATGGCAAGGACAGGGGAAAGAGACTGAAGCAAGTATACGCTCACAATAGTTGAAATCAATAAGATAGCACTATAAATAATAATCAAAACCATTGTGACTATACCTTTTGAACGATTCACCAGGTCCGTAATGCTACTCCAATTGGTTGACAGATTTTTCATATCTTTAAAATAATGGTGGCAAGAAAGGCTGACACTGGCAAGAACCCATGCCACAAGAAGGTAAATCATCGAAAGGATAGGCAATCCTAAATAAAGGGAAAGACCAAGTAAAGTCAAGATAGGTAAAAAGGACTGGACAGCAAAGATAATCCAAAATTTCACTTTCACATAACGAGCAAAGTCAAAGGGTAAACTCTTCAGAAAATCAACATTTTCCCTCTCCAAGGATAAGGCAATTGAAGGAAGGCTGGTGATATTGTTATTGACAACTGCTATAAACATTCCCACGAAAAACAAGGGTAACCAGTATCGAGGATGAACGTCTGGAACTAACTGAGAATCTCGGATTGTGGAAATCGGACCAATCATCATGAGATAGGGAAGGAACGCACTTGTAAAAAGTACTGTAATCACGCCAGTCCCCTGTCCCAAGAGGGAGAGGTTGTAGCGCAAAACCATGCGGAAAAATCCCTTTTTAGTTCTTGAAATCCCCTCTTTACTGCGACGTTCTTTTTTGACCTTCTCCTCACTGTTAAGCAGAATCACGTCATAAAAATGAGGAAAAACCTTCTTTTTGGTCAGATAAAGCAAGAAAACAGTTAAAGCTATCCAAGCGAGCAGACCCAGTATGGCCTCTGTCGAAAAAGGCTCCACTGCTATTTTGTAAAAGAGATGAATAGGATAAAGGAGAAATGGAATATCTCTAACTCTGTCAACTATATCTCTAGAAGTCGACTGTAGAAGGAAGACAAATAATAAAGGTATGAGAACCCCAATCCCAATCATCACATTGGCAAAAATAGACTGATACTTTCTAAAAACGGTAGTTTGAGCCAAGAAATGCACTACCCCTACCATCACTAAAGTAACAGAGACAAATAATAAGGCCAAGGACAGCAGCATCAAAGGCAAGCCCAGCCAAAGAGAAGGAGCTAACCTAATGTAGAGGACTAGAAAATAAGCTAGGGTTGGTACAATTCCAGTTAGAGCTGGCAAGAGGACAGACAGTCCTTTAGCGATTATAATCTCTGATTCTTTAAAGGCATAGGGACTATAGGAGGCCAAATCCTTACTCTCATAAAAGACATTGTAAAAGGCAGTGAAAGCCGTTGAAAAGGCAAGCACCAGTAAAATAGCAACCATGGTACTAAAAAGACTTGGCATTTCCTCAAAAGGAAAATGAAAGGCTATATTTATAAACAAAAGTAGCATCAAGAGGCTAGAAAAAATGTAAGAACTTAGGACTCTAGCGGAAACATTTACTTTTTTCCCAGGGTTCTTAGCCTGCTTCTTTCGTAGATTAGCCAGATTCGCTTCTTTAGATGAATAGAGGATATTGATATCAACTAATTTTTTAATGACCTTGAAACGCATCTTCACCCTCCTCTTTTCTACCAGCAAGGCTAAGGTAGATACTTTCCAAAGACTGGTCTGGGTGGTCTTTTCTCAAGTCCTCTACACTACCACAATAAATCAAATGCCCCTTTTTCAAGATTGCAATCCGATCACAGACTTGCTCAGCTACCTCGAGGACATGGGTTGAAAACAAGACTGTCTTACCTTTTTGTGCATGTTCCTTCATCATTTGCTTCAAATCAAAGGCAGCCTGGGGATCCAAACCAGTCAAGGGTTCGTCCAAGACCCAAATATCAGGATCAGACAAGAGTGCCCCGATGACAAAGACTTTCTGACGCATTCCGTGAGAAAGGGTTTCAATAACCTGATAACGATTTTCAGCAAAATCAAAAACGCTCAATAGCCTAGCTAGACTAGCTTCCAAGTCAGAGCTAGTCAGATCATAGGATGAAGCAATCAATTCCCAAAATTCATTGGCTGTTAAGCGTAAAAATAAGTCAGGCGAGTCTGCTACATAGCCAATCTTTCGTTTAATAGCCAAGCGATTTTCCGATAAATCCTGACCGTCTACCAAAATACGACCGCTGCTGGGCGAAATGATACTGACTAAGGATTTTATAGTGGTCGATTTTCCAGCCCCATTATGGCCAATTAAGCCCATAATCTCCCCATTTTCAATCTGCAAATTGAGATTACTCAAGGCCTCTTTATCACCGTACAACTTACTAACATTTTGAAATTCAATCATGAGAAATCTCCTCTCTTTATCTATGTAATTTACTATAATTATAGCGCTTTCATTTTAAAAATCAACATTTTATATAAAATAGTCAAAAACTTATTATTCAGTTTTACGCAAACGATTGAGCTAACCAATACTTTATGATAGAATAAAGAACAAGATTGACAAGTAAGAGGAAACATCATGCAAAATCAAACACTCATGCAATACTTTGAATGGTATCTGCCCCACGACGGCCAGCACTGGACGCGTCTAGCTGAAGATGCTCCACACCTAGCTGATCTAGGTATCAGCCATGTCTGGATGCCACCAGCCTTCAAGGCTACCAATGAAAAAGATGTCGGCTATGGGGTCTATGACTTATTCGACTTAGGAGAGTTTAACCAAAAAGGAACTGTCCGCACCAAGTATGGTTTTAAAGAAGACTATCTTCAAGCCATTCAAGCTCTAAAAGCACAGGGAATTCAACCTATGGCCGATGTGGTGCTCAACCACAAGGCTGCTGCTGATCACATGGAAGCCTTTCAGGTTATTGAAGTGGATCCTGTAGACCGTACAGTTGAACTTGGGGAACCCTTCACCATCAATGGCTGGACTAGCTTTACCTTCGATGGTCGCCAAGATACCTACAATGACTTCCACTGGCACTGGTACCACTTCACAGGTACTGACTATGATGCCAAACGCCGAAAGTCTGGGATTTATCTGATTCAAGGAGACAACAAGGGTTGGGCAAATGAGGAATTGGTCGATAACGAAAATGGTAACTACGACTACCTCATGTATGCCGACCTAGACTTTAAACATCCTGAAGTCATCCAAAATATCTATGACTGGGCTGACTGGTTCATGGAAACGACTGGTGTAGCTGGTTTCCGCTTGGATGCAGTCAAACACATCGATTCTTTCTTTATGCGCAATTTCATCCGTGATATGAAGGAAAAATATGGTCAAGATTTCTATGTTTTTGGTGAATTCTGGAATCCTGACAAGGAAGCCAATCTGGACTATCTTGAAAAAACGGAAGAACGCTTTGACCTTGTCGATGTTCGTCTCCACCAGAATCTCTTTGAAGCCAGTCAAGCTGGCGCAGACTATGACCTTCGTGGCATTTTCACAGATAGCTTGGTTGAACTCAAACCTGACAAGGCGGTGACTTTTGTCGACAATCATGATACCCAACGAGGTCAGGCTCTTGAATCGACTGTTGAAGAGTGGTTCAAACCAGCAGCCTATGCCCTCATTCTGTTACGCCAAGATGGCCTTCCATGTGTCTTTTATGGAGATTACTATGGGATTTCAGGGCAGTATGCTCAAGAAGATTTCAAAGAAGTCCTTGACCGCCTCCTAGCCATCCGAAAAGACTTGGCCTATGGAGAACAAAAAGACTACTTTGACCATGCTAACTGTATCGGTTGGGTACGTTCAGGTGCTGAAAACCAATCCCCAATCGCAGTCTTGATTTCAAATGACCAAGAAAAGAGCAAGTCAATGTTTGTCGGCCAAGAGTGGGCTAACCAAACCTTTGTAGATCTACTTGAAAACCACCAAGGTCAAGTTACAATCGATGAGGAAGGTTATGGACAATTCCCAGTTTCAGCTAGATCCGTAAGTGTCTGGGCATCCAATACTATCTAATAGCTTATAAGCATCAAGCCAGATCCAATCGGATTTGGCTTTTTTGTGTATGCAAAAAGATCTACCCAAATGGATAGATCTTTACTTATACTCTTCGAAAATCTCTTCAAACCACGTCAACGTCGCCTTGCCGTACTCAAGTACAGCCTGCGGCTAGTTTCCTAGTTTGCTCTTTGATTTTCATTGAGTATTAATTACAATTTACCTGCTACTGCATCCAACAATTCTTGGATTTTAGCTTGGTTGCTTCCTCCTGCCATGGCCATGTCTGGTTTTCCACCACCACGTCCATCAACGATTGGTGCTAATTCTTTGACAAGGTTTCCTGCATGAAGGTCTTTTGTCTTGCTTGCTACAAGGACATTGACTTTGTCACCGATAGCAGCAACAAGGACAAGAAGATCAGAGTAGTCTTTTTGTTTCCAGTTATCTGCAAAAGTACGAAGGGCACCAGCATCCGATACAGATACTTGGCTAGCGATATAACGATGACCGTTTGCTTCCTTAACGTCCTTGAAGATATCGCCTGCGGCTGCAGCTGCGGCTTTTTCTTTCAATTCAGCATTTTCTTTTTGAAGTTGACGAAGTTGTTCTTGAAGACCTTCTACCTTGTGAGGGACTTCCTTGACTTGCGGTGCTTTCAAGGTTGCTGCGACAGCTTTAAGAGCATCTTCTTGTTCACGGTAGGCTTCAAAGGCTTCCTTACCAGTTACTGCCAAGATACGGCGAGTTCCTGAACCAATACCTTCTTCTTTGACAATCTTGAAGAGACCAATCTCAGAAGTGTTGCCAACGTGGGTACCACCACAAAGCTCGATAGAGTAGTCACCAATTGTCACGACACGAACTTCCTTGCCGTATTTCTCACCAAAGAGGGCCATGGCTCCCATTTCCTTAGCAGTGTCAATATCCGTTTCAACTGTCTTAACGTCAAGGGCTTCCCAGATTTTCTCGTTGACTTGCTGTTCAATCGCACGCAAATCTTCAGCAGTCACAGCTTGGAAATGCGTAAAGTCAAAGCGTAGGAATTCTACTTCATTAAGAGATCCTGCTTGTGTTGCGTGGTTTCCAAGGATGTTATGAAGGGCAGCGTGAAGCAAGTGAGTCGCAGTGTGGTTTTTCATAACACGGTGACGACGATTGCTATCAATTGCCAAGGTATATTCTTGGTTCAAGGCAAGCGGTGCAAGGACTTCAACCGTATGAAGAGCTTGTCCGTTTGGAGCTTTTTGAACATTGGTCACAGTGGCTACGACCTTACCTGACCCATCCAAGATTTGTCCATGGTCAGCTACCTGTCCACCCATTTCAGCGTAGAATGGAGTTTCCGCAAAGATAAGTGAGGCAGTTCCTTCTGAAACAGCTTCTACTTCTGCATTGTCAGCCACGATCGCTACTAATTTAGAAGATAATTGTGATGCTTCATAGTTAAAGCGACTTTCCACAGTGATGTTTTGAAGGGTTTCATTTTGCATCCCCATTGAACCACCCTTGACAGCAGATGCACGCGCACGTTCTTGCTGTTCTTTCATGGCTGCTTCAAAACCTTCACGGTCGACAGTCATACCAGCTTCTTCAGCGATTTCTTCAGTCAATTCAACTGGGAATCCATAAGTGTCATAAAGTTTAAATACATCTGAACCAGCGATAACAGATTGACCTTTTTCTTTCAAGTCAGCTACGATGCCTTGGGCAAAATGTTGACCTGAGTGAAGAGTACGAGCAAATGACTCTTCTTCGCTCTTAACGATTTTTTCGATAAAGTCACGTTTTTCAAGCACTTCTGGATAGTAGCTTTCCATGATTTTCCCAACAGTTGGAACCAGTTTGTAAAGGAAAGGCTCGTTGATACCCAATTTTTGACCGTGCATAGAAGCACGACGGAGCAAACGACGAAGAACATAACCACGACCTTCATTTCCTGGAAGGGCACCATCACCAATGGCAAATGAAAGAGAACGGATGTGGTCAGCGATGACTTTGAAGCTCATGTTGTCGCCATCTTGGTCGTAAACCTTACCAGACAATTTCTCAACTTCACGAATGATTGGCATGAAGAGGTCAGTTTCAAAGTTTGTCTTAGCCCCTTGAATAACTGCCACCAAACGCTCCAAACCAGCGCCCGTATCAATGTTCTTGTGTGGCAATTCCTTGTACTCGCTACGAGGAACAGCAGGATCCGCGTTAAATTGTGACAAAACGATGTTCCAGATTTCGATATAACGGTCGTTTTCAATATCTTCTGCAAGAAGGCGAAGACCGATATTTTCTGGGTCAAAAGCTTCTCCACGGTCAAAGAAAATCTCTGTATCAGGTCCAGAAGGCCCAGCACCGATTTCCCAGAAGTTGTCCTCAATAGGAATCAAGTGACTTGGATCCACTCCCACTTCAATCCAACGGTTGTAAGAATCTTTATCGTCTGGATAGTAGGTCATGTACAGTTTTTCAGCTGGGAAGTCAAACCACTCAGGGCTTGTCAAAAGCTCATAAGCCCAAGTGATAGCCTCATCACGGAAGTAATCCCCAATAGAGAAATTCCCCAACATTTCAAACATGGTATGGTGACGTGCTGTCTTCCCTACGTTTTCAATATCGTTGGTACGGATAGCCTTTTGGGCATTGGTAATACGTGGATTTTCAGGGATGATGGTCCCGTCAAAGTATTTCTTAAGGGTTGCTACCCCAGAGTTGATCCACAAAAGTGTTGGATCATTTACAGGAACCAAACTTACTGATGGTTCTACTGAGTGACCTTTGGTCGCCCAGAAATCAAGCCACATTTGGCGTACTTGTGCACTAGATAGTTGTTTCATATTGTCTCCTTATTTACTTGTTTAATTTGATTGACTTTCCAGCATTTCCACATAGTCAATAGCGACACAGAGGGAAATGACTAGATCTGCATAAGCGTCCTCCAGAACCGTTACGGTATAGGTAGAGGTCAGATGAAAGAGTTCTTTCCTGATTTCCGCAATCAACTGATCACGATCATCCAGTAGTTTGAAATTCAAATCCCAGATATTGCCCTCGATACGAAGCCCCAGATTATCAAACTCATACTTATCTCGCCAGAAGGTCAACTTCTTGCGAATGACAAAACTCGATCCATCCTGAAGCTGAATCTCAAAACGAGGAAGTAGAGTCCAAATCTCTTTACTAATCTCACTGACTTGGTTACCAAATGCATCATAGATAGTAAAGGTTTTGGGAATTTTAAAAAATGATCCCTCTACCTGATAGGCGATTTCTCCCCTGTCATCCTTGATAGCAAAGCGCTCGCCTCCAAGACGAAACTTTTGTTTGACAAGAAATGTTTTCATCAACACATCCAAAAAATCAAAAGACAAGTTCATATCACGAAGGGCGAAAAACCGCGGTACCACCTTCATTCAATGAACTTGTCATTCTCTTATTCTTATGCAATTGTATGATTGAGTAGCATGACTTCCTAGCTTAGATGGCTCGCAGCACCGCCATTTCTCTGGACTAAGACAACTGAAAATCAATTCTCAACTTTCTTATTATATCGTTTTTTTAAGCTTGCGTCAACTGGAAATGATCCCCATTTAAATAACCCATTCCCTACATCTCTTCTTACTTTTTCAGGATATATTTTTTCTTACTGCTATCACTCTTTTTATCCCAACTTTTATCCCACATTTTCGAATTGCTAAAAATAGCTACGAAAATATTCCAAAATATAAAGTTTCCTATCACCAAATATATGGAATCAGTTGTTAGGTATTGTCGATCCAAACCATCCTTTAGATAGAATAGTATATATGTTTGGTTAAAAATCATTAATGTTGGCCAATAACTTTTTTTGAAAAAAGTAGACATTTTCATTATTTGTTACCGCTTTCTGTAAGGTTAAACTTAGTATACTACTAGACAGGCAAATAAGCAACTATCATAGAAAAAGATACCGTTATAAAAATTTCCTTTTACATAAAAAAACGAACCAGCTGACTGATTCGTTTTCATCCGTTTAGCTCCTACTTCCTATACATTTTAAACTGTAGGAAGAGGTCGCTATATTTTCCTGTCCATTTATGGTCAAATTTCTCATAAACTTCTAGGTGTTTCATGGTTTCAGCATCTGGATAGAATGCTTTGTCTTCTTTTTTCTCCTCTGGGAGCAGTTCCTTAGCTGGTAGGTTTGGTGTTGAATAGCCGACATACTCTGCATTTTTGAGAGCATTTTCGGGTTTCAACATAAAGTTGATAAATGCATAGGCTGCGTCTTGGTTTTTGACTGTTTTGGGAATGACCATATTGTCAAACCAAAGGTTGCTGGCCTCTGTCGGTACCACATAGCGTAGATTTTCATTTTTTTCTAGCATTTGGCTGGCTTCACCAGAGAAGGTCACGCCGATAGCAGCATTGTTCTGAATCATGTAACCCTTCATCTCGTCCGCCACGATGGCCTTAATATTTGGAGTCAATTTGTAGAGTTTGTCTACTGTCTCTTCCAACTGCTGTGAATCCTTGGAGTTGAGGCTGTAACCAAGCGAGTTAAGCCCGAGTCCCAATACCTCACGCGCCCCATCAAAGAGCATGATAGAGTTCTTATACTCTGGTTTCCAAAGGTCATCCCAATGCTCAGGCGCCTCATCTACCATTGTTTCATTGTAGACAATTCCCAAGGTTCCCCAGAAGTAAGGGATGGAGAATTTATTGCCTGGGTCAAAGGACTGGTTGAGGAACTCTGGTCCGATATTTTCAAGACCTTCAAGTTTTGAATAGTCAAGCGGTACCAAGAGGTTTTCGTCCTTCATCTTGTTGATCATATATTCACTTGGGATAGCAATATCATAAGTCGTTCCACCCTGCTTGATCTTGGTATACATGGCTTCGTTGGAGTCAAAGGTCTCGTACTGTACTTGGATTCCTGTTTCTTCTGTGAATTTCTCCAAGAGTTCTGGATCGATATAGTCACCCCAGTTGTAGATAACCAGTTTTTGACTATCTCGGCTATTGATTTTACTGTCTAGATGCGTCGCAATTCCCCATAAGACGAGGATAATCGCTACAATTCCTGCTAAAAATGAATAGAGTTTTTTCATGCTTGCTCCTCCTTCTCACGTGAGATAAAGTAATATCCAACAACTAGGATAATACTAAAGAGAAAGACAAGGGCAGACAGGGCATTGATTTCTAAGGAAATCCCCTTGCGAGCACGAGAGTAAATCTCGACTGATAGGGTTGAAAAGCCATTTCCCGTTACAAAGAAGGTCACGGCAAAGTCATCTAGAGAATAGGTGAAGGCCATGAAATAACCTGCAATGATAGACGGAGTCAGGTAAGGAAGCATAATTTCCTTGAACATCTGAAATTGACTGGCACCAAGGTCATAGGCCGCATGAATCATGTCACCGTTCATTTCCTTGAGTCGAGGCAAGACCATCAAGACCACGATAGGAATGGAGAAGGCTACGTGACTAGATAGAACGGTCAAAAAGCCAAGTGAAAACTTGAGTTGGGTAAAGAGAATCAAGAAGCTGGCACCAATCATAACGTCAGGCGCAACCATGAGGATATTATTGAGTGATAGAAAGGCTTCTTGGTATTTCTTACGAGACTGGTAGATATAAATAGCTCCAAAAGTCCCGATAATGGTCGCTATCAAGGCTGACAGAAAGGCCAAGAAAAAGGTCTGAGTCACAATCAACATGAGACGACCATCGCCAAACATAGTTTTAAAATGGCTCAGGCTGAAGCCTGTAAAGCTATTCATGTCGTTGCCTGCATTAAAGGCATAGCCAATCAGGTAAAAAATGGGCAGGTAGAGGACAAGAAAGACCAGTCCCAGATAAAGGTTGGCAAATTTTTTCATCGTTCTCTCCTTTCCTTGGTCACCCACATGGTGATGAACATGGTCAGGATAAGAATCACACCGATGGTTGATCCCATACCGTAGTTGTCATTAGTCAGGAAGTTCTGCTCAATAGCTGTACCAAGAGTGATAACGCGGTTTCCACCAATCAAACGGGTCAGCATGAAGAGACTCAAGCTTGGAATAAAGACCGACTGAACTCCACTTCGCACGCCGTTCATCGATAGAGGGAAGATGACATGGCGGAAGGTCTCCCACTTGGTCGCACCCAGATCGTAGCTGGCATTGATGAGGTTATTATCCATATCGTCCAAGACATTGAAAATGGGCAAAATCATAAAGGGAAGCTCGATGTAGCTTGCGACAAAGATAAAGGAGAAATCGGTAAAGAGCAACTGTTGTGAACCGATTCCGATAAATTCCAAGAATTGGTTAATAGAGCCATTTTGACCAAAAATTCCGATAAAGGCATAGGCCTTGAGGAGCAAATTGATCCAGGTTGGCAGGATAATCAGCATAAGCCAGAGTTGACGGTGCTTGAGACGAGTCAAAAAGAGGGCTGTCGGATAGCTGATAAGAAGCGTCACCAGTGTCACAATCCCTGCATAGAGTACTGAGTTGAAACTCATTTTTAGGTAGGTCAAGTTTTGTGACGTAAAGTAGGACTTATAATTTTCTAAACTGAATTGGCCTTCGATGTTGAAAAAAGATTGTCCGAAAATCAAGACCAAGGGTGCCAGGACAAAGAGGGCAATCCAGAGCATGTAGGGCACTACAAAGAGTTTAGAGCTTGTTTTCTTCATCTCTTTCCTCCTCGATTGCATTGATCAGACCTGCTTCTTGCTCTTCGATTTCCACGTATTCTTCGATACGAGCATCGAACTCTTCTTCTGTTTCATTGAGGCGCATGATGTGGATGTCTTCTGGTTCAAAGTCCAGACCGATTTCCTCACCCACGATGGCCTTACGGGTTGAGTGGATCATCCATTCATTTCCAAGTTCGTCATAGGCGATAATTTCATAGTGAACCCCACGGAAGAGCTGGGTATCGACCTTAACTTGGAGCTTGCCTTCTTCAGGAAGGGTAATGCGCAAGTCTTCTGGACGAATCACGACTTCGACTGGCTCATTTGGCTTCATCCCCCCATCGACCGCTTCAAAGCGTTTGCCGTTAAACTCAACCAAGTAGTCCTCAATCATGGTACCTGGCAAGATATTTGACTCACCGATAAAGGTCGCAACAAAGTGGTTAATCGGCTCATCGTAGATATCTACTGGTGTTCCAGACTGGACAATCTCGCCATCATTCATAACGAAAATCCAGTCACTCATGGCAAGTGCTTCTTCCTGATCGTGAGTGACAAAGACAAAGGTAATGCCCAATCGTTGTTGCAGTTCACGCAGTTCATACTGCATGTCTGTTCTCAATTTCAAGTCCAGCGCTGATAAAGGCTCGTCTAGCAAGACCACACGGGGTTGGTTGATGATGGCACGGGCAATAGCCACACGCTGACGTTGTCCTCCAGAGAGTTTACGAATGGAACGTTTTTCGTAACCTTCCAACTGAACCATCTTGAGAACTTCAGTAACACGTTGCTCGATTTCTTTCTTGTCAATCTTGCGCAAGCGGAGCGGAAAAGCAACATTTTCAAACACATTCATATGTGGAAACAAGGCATAGGATTGGAAAACCGTATGGACGTCACGCTTGTTGGTTGGGATGTCATTGATACGGACACCATCCAGCAAAATATCTCCTGTCGTCGCATCCAGTAAACCTGCAATGATGTTAAGGATAGTTGATTTCCCTGAACCAGACGCGCCTAGAAGAGTATAGAACTTCCCTTCTTCCAACTCAAAGTTGATATCTTTGAGAACCTTGGTGTTGCTGTCTTCAAAAACTTTAGAGACGTTTTTGAATTCAATAATTGGTTTTTTCAATTGTCATTTATTCCTTCTTTTTCATATATTAACAGATCAGGGCTCTGTCAGGCCACTACTACCTCGTGTAGGAGATTGAACTGCCTACATTCTTCTGCACTGACGATAGGCTTTCACCCCCTTTCCATGACATAGCAGCAGCTTTTTAACTAAAACTTCCTACTTGCTTTCACCTAAAATACGGACTTCCCTCTCAAGGGTGACACCTGAGTGTTCCTTGACTTTTTCAATCACAGACTCAATCAAGTCCTCGTAGTCTTTAGCCGTTCCGTCAGCGACATTGATCATAAAACCTGCGTGTTTTTCTGAGACTTCTACTCCACCAATACGATAGCCTTTCAAGCCAGCTTCAGAAATTAACTGACCTGCAAAATGCCCTACTGGACGCTTAAAGACCGAACCACAAGATGGATATTCTAAAGGTTGCTTGAGTTCACGTAGATGCGTCAAGCGATCCATTTCTTGCTTGATAACCGGATGGCTTCCTGGGGCTAGGGCAAATTTAGCTGATAAGACAACTGCACCAGACTCCTGAATGGCTGAATGGCGGTAACCAAAAGCCAAGTCCTTGACAGATAGGGTCTCGATTTCTCCATCCTTGGTCAAAATTTTACAAGACTGTAAGATGTGGGCAATCTCACCACCATAGGCACCCGCATTCATAAAGACAGCACCACCGACACTTCCAGGAATACCACAAGCAAACTCAAAACCAGTCAAACTATGACGGAGGGCAATGCGAGTTGTTTCAATCAAGTTAGCACCAGCCTCAGCTTCGATGGTATAGCCATCAACGGAAACATGATTGAGCTTGTCACACAAGATAACAAATCCACGAATCCCACCATCACGAACAATGATGTTGCTAGCATTTCCCAGCACCATCCAAGGGATATTTTCTTGATTGGCAAATTTGACAACGCGCGCCAACTCAAAACGATTTCGTGGAAAGACCAAATAATCGGCCTCTCCACCTACTTTTGTATAACTATAGCTATGCAAGGGTTCTTTGAAACGGATATCAATCCCTTCTAAGATTTCAAGCATGTTTTCTTTTACTGACATGACACTCTTCCTTTTACAAAATTCATTCCATTATACCATTTTTAAGACCATTTGACGACCCTAAAAAAATCTTGGGCTTATTTTAAACAAAAAAAGAGGTTTCCCCCTTTTTCTTATGATTTTTTGCAAAAGATAGCCTTGGTTCCATAGGCAACTAGGATCAGTTCAACTAGTAGAATGACTTCAACTAAGACTGGACTTGTAAGCCAGCCAACTTGGGCTAGAGATGGTGCCAGGTCAAAGAAGGCATGTAGGCCATAGGCTGCTAGGAGATAAATCCATTTCTTCTGGCGAACAGCTTGGTAAACCCAAACAGTCAAAAGCAATTGGAAACCTAGAGCCAGAATCCGTTCAAAACCAAGCAAATAAATCTGCCAGACAGAAAGTGACTGAATGGTTTTTAACATATTTTCAGACAGCAATTGCATGACCTGTGGATTCTGAGTTTGAACTGCTGAGAGAACGATGTAGAGATTAATCAAACTAGTAAGACCTAGGAAAATCAACTCCAAGCCACCATGCCCCAATCCATAAGCCAAGGCATCTGCCTTTTCCAAACTTCTCTTTTTCTCCAACCATTTGAAGAAAATAAGACGAGCAGTTTCCTCAAAAAATGCTGCCATGGCTAGGCCATAGATGATATAGACAAGCGGATGGTCTCGCAAGAGGGCAATACTACCGTCTTTTTGAGGATGCAAAACCAAGATATGCACCAGTTTTTCTAAAATCTGTGAAGAGACAAAGAAGGCAACAGCCCCCAAGCCCAAGACAGCTAGATTAATCTGGTGTTTCTTTTTGGCATACCAAATGCTTCCTATCAAGAAAGCCAGCAACAACACCATGGTAATGATAATATGAATGGTCATTTTCTTCTCCTATTCAGCCTTTTCAATATCTTTTTTCATCTCGTCAACATTGAACTTAGCAAACAAGTATTGACGGTCTTGGACTGGGAAACGTTGGTCCAACTGGTCAACAGCTCCCACCTCAACAATACCTTCCTTGATAACAAAGTTCATGACATGTCCACCGAAAGTCAAATCATCTGATATGAAGTGCAGATGGTAGCCTGCCACACTGACCCCATGGAAAATCTCAGGCGTCCAGAAACCAACAATGGTCCCCGCCACATTGTCACGACTATATTCCGGTTGATGGGTTGCGACATCAGCAAACTTGGTATCTGGTGTCGACTTGGGAATCATGCGCACATGCATATGCGAAAATTCCCCACGAATCTTGATAGAGCGGAAAAGATTTTCCCCATCATAATAAGACTCGATTCGCTCTTCCAATTCCTTGTCTGTCATCTCAAAGCGCTGACGGAAAATGACCTCTGCCTGATGTGGTACTACTGCAGCGTAAGGAATAAGGGCATCTGGTGACACTTCTACAATTTCCGGTTGTTCTCCTGAGCCTTTGGCTTGATAAGCCTTGCCATCCAAGACAATCAATTCTCCATCAATGGAATCCAAGGTTCCCAAACCAAGGTCACCATGCTCCAGCAATTCTCCTACTGTCATGGTACCACCATAAAGGCCTGCCATCAAAGCTCCAAGGGTATTGTATTGAAATAATTTCACTGGTTCCTGCACGTTCTTATCCATTCACTTTCTTGTCTGTTATACTATAAATCTTACTCCTAAGTATACCACATTTGCCCCTAGATGTGAACGATATAAACACTCTAGACATTGCAAAGAAGGAAAAAAAAAGGTACAATGTAACAAAATCAAGGGAGGTCTGGAATGAAGAAACAAAGCAAGTACCAAGAGGTCGTATCTTATCTGAAAAATAGTATCGAGTCTGGACGCTTTCCGACGGGAAGCCGCCTGCCTTCTATCCGTCAACTGAGCCTTGACTTTCACTGTAGCAAGGACACCATTCAGAGAGCCCTTCTGGAATTACGGCACGAACAATACCTCTATGCCAAGCCCCAGAGTGGCTACTATGTCCTAGAACAAGGGCAACACCAGGATCTAGAAATCGAAGTCACTGACGAACATGCCAGTGCCTATGACGATTTCCGACTCTGTGTCAATGAAACCTTGATTGGCCGGGAAAACTACCTCTTCAACTACTATGATAACCAAGAAGGATTAGAAGACTTAAGACAATCCATTCATAAACTCCTCTTTGACCAAGCCCTCTACTGCAAGGCTGACCAACTGGTACTGACTTCTGGAACCCAACAAGCCCTTTTTATCCTTTCTCAAATTTCCTTTCCTAGTCAAGCCAAGGAAATCTTGGTGGAACAGCCGACCTACCATCGGATGAATCGCCTCTTGATTGCTCAGGGATTGGACTATCAAACGATTGAACGAGGCATTGATGGGATTGACTTGGAGGAGCTGGAAGGTCACTTCAAAACAGGAAAAATTAAGTTTTTCTATACCATTCCTCGATTTCACTATCCTCTGGGACATTCCTATTCAGAGCAGGACAAACGAGCTATTCTTGACTTAGCTGCCAAGTATGGTGTCTATATCGTAGAGGACGACTATCTGGGGGATTTGGACTCCAAGAAGGGCCAGACCTTCCACTATCAGGATACAGAGAAGCGCGTCATTTACATAAAGTCCTTCTCAACCAGCCTCTTTCCAGCCCTGCGGATAACAGCACTCATCCTTCCAAATGCTATCAAGGAAGCCTTTGTGGCCTACAAAAATATCCTAGACTACGACAGCAACCTCATCATGCAAAAGGCCCTGTCACTCTATATTGACAGTCAATTATTTGAGAAAAATCGGCTAGCTCGCTTATCCAATCAGGAAGACTACCAAAAACAAATCGAGGAAAGACTAGATAACACTCCTTGTCCCCTTCCTCACTTTCCCCTACACGATGGTTTATTACTTGATCTCAGACAGTATCCTAAAATCGCCAGTCTCAAACACAGTCAACTGGGCTTAGACTTCTTTGAAGAGGCCTATTTAAGCACCTGTCCTTATCAATTTGCCAAGGTGTCCTTAGACAATCTGGAAAATGTTTTAGACTATTTAAAAGCAGAATTGGATTGACTTCCAACTCTGCTTTTTTCTTATACTCTTCGAAAATCAAATTCAAACCACGTCAGCGTCGCCTTACCGTACTCAAGTACAGCTTGCGGCTAGCTTTCTAGTTTGCTCTTTGATTTTCATTGAGTATTATTCTTCAACTTCTGTTAAGGTTGCCGCTTTTTCAAGATATTTTTGGTAGGTACCGTCATCCTTGAGTTTTTGGATGACCTTGTCCACCACTTCTTTTAAATCAGCACTATTTTTTCTAAGGGCAACTGCATTAGCTTCGCCGTCCTTCATCTTCAAGCTGACAGTTGCGACAGCTAAGTCGGCGTTTTTAGCAGCATAGCTAAGGGCAACAGGCTCATCCATGTGAACAGCATCTACTTTTCCAGCCTGCAATTCATTGACAGCTTCACCCATATTGGTTAGGGAAGTCAATTGAGCTTTTGGCAATTGTTCCTTGACCATAGCTTCTGGAACAGTCCCTTTTTGGGCTGCAATATTAGCACTTTCAAGGCTAGTTAAATCCTTGTATTTTTCTACATCAGACTTACGAACCAAGAAACTAATCTTGTTTTCATAGTAAGGGATTGAAAAATCAAAGACTTCTTTTCTCTCATCAGTAGCACTAATTCCTGCAACTGCTAGGTCAGCCTTCCCAGTTTGAAGACTGGTCAAAACATTGTCAAAACTCATGCTTGAGATTTCCAATTTCACCCCAAGTTCATCAGCGATAGCTTGGGCCATATCAATATCCGCACCGACTACCTGATTTTTCCCGTCAACTAAGGATTGGAATTCAAAAGGTGCATAGTCAGGACTAGTCGCCACAACTAATTTCCCCTTTTGCTTAATGGCCTCAACAGCTGACTGAGAACCATTAGAACCCGACTGGCAAGCCACTAAGAAGAAACTTGCAAGAAAGCTACATAAAACAAATATCCATTTTTTCGATTTCATAAATAAACGACCTCTCTGTTAATTTTGTATAATTATAACTCTATCCAAGTTGCTTGTCAAGTGTTTTTTTGAATTTTTATCTTAAAAATATTTTTTTCATTCAAAAAAGGAGCTATCTATTGATTTCAAGCTCCTTTTTATACAGAATGACTCTATTTTATAGTTCGACAATCTTACCTGTTTCAAAGTAAACAACCCATTCACAGATATTCTTGGCATAGTCTCCAATACGTTCCAAGAAGGCAATCACTTGGAAATAATCACGACCTGTAACAATGGCATCAGGATTTTTCTTGATTTCTTCTGTAGCCAAGTCACGAATGCTATCAAAGTAATGGTTGATTTTTTCATCCATTGCTGCTACTTCATAGGCCTGATCTACTGAACCATTGAGATAGAGTTCAAGGGCTGCTTCGACGAAGTTCTTGACATCGCGACCCATTCTCTTGATTTCTTCTTCAACAGCTGGGATGCGTTGCTCCCCCTTCATACGAATTGCCGCCTTGGCAATGGAAACGGCATGGTCACCCATACGTTCCAAGTCAGATACAGCCTTCAAGACTGTCAAAACAGTACGCAAGTCCTGAGAAACGGGTTGTTGAAGGGCAATCATTTCAAATGATTTCTTTTCCAATTTCACTTCGTATTCGTTCACTTCTGCATCGTCTTCGATGACTTCCTTGGCCAAATCACGGTCATGCGTAACAAAGGCACGCACTGTCCGATTGATTTGGGATAGCACTTCTTGTCCCATTGCATAGAACTGGTTGTGCAATTTCTCCAAATCTTCTTCAAATTGAGAACGTAACATCATTTATCTCCTTATCCAAATTTTCCTGAAATATAATCTTCTGTTTCCTTGTGTTGTGGGTTGAGGAACATCTTCTTAGTATCGTTAAACTCAATCAAATCTCCATCTAGGAAAAATCCTGTCTTGTCAGAGATACGAGAGGCTTGTTGCATGGAACGCGTAACCAAGAGCATGGTGTATTTATCTTTTAGAGCATACAAGGTTTCCTCAATCTTACCAGCCGAGATAGGGTCCAGAGCTGAAGTCGGTTCATCCAAGAGAATGATTTTAGGACTAGTTGCCAAGACACGGGCAACGCAGACACGTTGCTGTTGTCCGCCTGAAAGCCCGATAGCTGAATCATGCAGGCGATCCTTGACCTCATCCCAGATAGAAGCTCGTTGCAAGGCTTTTTCTACTGCTTCATCCAGAACTTGCTTGTCCTTCACTCCATTGATACGAAGCCCATAAACAACGTTTTCGTAGATAGACATAGGGAAGGGGTTTGGTTGTTGGAAAACCATCCCGATTTCCTTCCGCAATTCAACTGTATCTGTACGCGGACTGTAAATGTTGTGGCCGTTGTAAACTACTGAACCAGTTGTGGTTACCTCTGGATTGAGATCCCCCATGCGGTTGATAGCCTTGAGGAGGGTTGATTTCCCTGATCCAGATGGACCGATCAAGGCTGTAATTTCCTTAGGTTGGAAAGATAGGGAAACACTATTCAAGGCCTTCTTTTGATTGTAGTAAACGGACAGGTCTGATACCTGTAAAATCGCTTCTGTCATACGGTTTCCTTTCTATCCAAAGTGTCCTGTTACGTAGTCATTGGTTGACTGTAGTTTAGCATTTTGGAAAATATTAGAGGTCTTATCGTACTCGATCAAGTCACCCAAGTAGAAAAATCCTGTGTAGTCACTAGCACGCGCAGCCTGCTGCATACTGTGGGTCACGATGATGATGGTAAAATCCTTCTTTAATTCCAACATGGTTTCTTCCAACTGGGCTGTCGCAATCGGATCCAAGGCTGATGCCGGCTCATCCATCAAGAGAATATCTGGTTTAACCGAGATAGCACGAGCGATACAGAGACGTTGCTGCTGACCACCTGATAGGGTCAAGGCTGACTTGTGCAAATCGTCTTTGACCTGGTCCCAAAGGGCAGCCTGACGAAGAGAAGTTTCCACAATTTCATCCAAAACTTGCTTGTCCTTAACTCCTGCACGTTCATGGGCAAAAGTGATATTGCGGTAGATAGACTTGGCAAAGGGATTTGGGCGTTGGAAGACCATTCCAATGTGCTTACGCATCTCATAGACATTGATTTCTGGACGGTTGACGTCAATCCCTTGGTAGAGAATTTGACCTGTTACCTTGGCAATATCAATGGTATCATTCATACGGTTGAGACTGCGGAGATAGGTTGATTTTCCTGAACCAGAAGGGCCAATTAAGGCAGTAATTTTATTTTTTTCAAATTGCATATCGATGCCCTTGATAGATTCATTTTTACCGTAGTAAACATGTAAATCCTTAGTAGAGAGGGCCACTTTCTCTTCAGGAAAGGTGATGATATGCTTTTCATCCCAATTATATTTTGACATGGCTTCTCCTTTAGGCAGCGGTTAATTTCTTATGTAGGTAGCTTCCGAGTTTGCGGGCTCCAAAGTTAAAGATGAGGATAAAGATGAGGAGCACGGCTGCAGAACCTGCTGATACAATGGTTCCATCTGGAATGGTTCCTTCACTATTGACTTTCCAAATATGGACAGCCAAGGTTTCTGCTTGACGGAAGATAGAGATTGGGCTAGTTACACTGAGAATATTCCAGTTAGACCAGTCTAGGGCTGGAGCGGATTGTCCTGCTGTATAGATAAGAGCCGCAGCCTCACCAAAGATACGACCAGAAGCTAAGACGACCCCAGTCACAATACCTGGAAGAGCTTCTGGAATGACTACATGGACAACTGTCTCCCAACGAGAAATTCCAAGGGCCAAGCCAGCCTCACGTTGCGTATGGTGAACGTGTTTCAAGCTGTCTTCAACGTTACGAGTCATCTGAGGCAGGTTAAAGACCGTCAAGGCCAAGGCACCTGAGATGATTGAAAATCCATACTCAAACTGAACTACAAAGATCAAGTAACCAAAGAGACCTACAACCACAGATGGCAGTGAAGACAAGATTTCAATACAGGTTCTGACAAAGTTGGTCACAGGACCTTTTTTGGCATATTCAGCTAGGAAAATCCCAGCCCCCATAGACAAGGGAACAGAGATAATCAAGGTGATGACCAAAAGGAAGAAGGAATTATAGAGCTGAATTCCAATCCCTCCGCCTGCTTGGTAAGAAGATGATTTGCCAGTCAAGAAAGACCAAGAGATGTGGGGCAAACCACGAACCAAGATATAAAGAATCAAGGATGCCAAGATGGCAACAATAATTCCTGCAATCGAGTAGAGGACAGCTGTTGCAATTTTATCTAATTTCTTAGCGTGCATAGTTTTTCTTTCCTCTTTCTTTCGTAATCAATTTAATCACACTGTTGAAGGCCAAACTCATCAAAAGCAAGACTAAGGCCAGTGACCAGAGAACGTTATTGTCAACGGTTCCCATAACGGTATTTCCGATACCCATGGTCAACACAGAGGTCAAGGTTGCAGCAGGTGTTGTCAATGAAGTTGGGACAACGGCTGAGTTTCCAACTACCATCTGAATGGCCAAGGCCTCACCAAAGGCACGCGCCATCCCAAAGACCACTGCTGTGAAAATCCCTGAACGCGCTGCCTTCAAGGTCACGCGCCAGATGGTTTGCCAACGAGTAGCCCCCATAGCCAAACTTGCTTCGCGGTAGTGACGAGGCACCGCACGCAAGCTATCTGTTGTCATAAAGGTTACCGTCGGTAAAATCATGACAAAGAGTACGAAAATCCCTGACAGAATCCCAAAACCAGTTCCACCAAAGATACTACGGACAAAAGGAACTACGACCTGCAAACCAATAAATCCATACACAACTGAAGGAATCCCGACTAGCAATTCAATGGCTGGTTGCAAGATTCTAGCACCTTTTGGTGAGACCTCCGTCATAAAGACTGCCGCACCAATGGCAAAAGGAGTTGCGATAAGTGCTGATAGGATTGTGACAATAAAGGAACCCAAAATCATAGGAAGGGCACCAAATTGTTTACCTGAAGGATTCCAAGTTTGGCCAAATAGGAAATCAAAGATATTAACCCCATTTACAAAGAAGGTCGACAAACCTTTTTGGGCTACGAAAATCAAAATCATGGCCACAATGATAACAATCAAAGACAGACAGGCAAAGGTTAAGCCTTTTCCTAGTTTCTCTAGACGAGAGTTCTTTGAGGGAGAAAGTAATTTTTTAGCTAATTCTTCTTGATTCATTATTGACTCCCTTCTAGTGCTGTCACCGTTCCTACAGCATCTTTTTGGACCTTCATTTCCTTGACAGAAATATAGCCCATCCCCTTAACGATTCCACTTTGCGCTTCATCTGAGAGGACAAAGTTGAGGAATTCTTCCACCAATTCATTTGGTTGACCTAGGGTGTACATGTGTTCATAAGACCACAAAGGCCAGTTATTGCTTGTAACATTTTCTGCAATTGGCTCATAGCCATTCAATTTCATGCGTTTAACCGAGTCATCCACATAGGCAAATGCTAGGTAAGAAATGGCTCCTGGTGTCTGGGAAACAATGTTTTTGACCATCCCATTTGAATCCTGTTCTTGACTCTGCACGGCAGATTGACCATCCATGACAACACTATCAAAGGTTGCACGCGAACCAGAACTTGCCGCGCGGTTGATAATGGAAATGGCTAGGTCTTTCCCACCGACTTCTTTCCAGTTGGTCACTTGACCTGTGAAGATGCTACGGAGTTGTTCAGTTGTCAGATTTTCAACATCAACTTCCTTGTTCACAATCACTGCCAAGCCCGCTACTGCTACCTTATGGTCCACTAGAGCGGATGCGTTGATACCGTCTTTTTCCTCGGCAAATACGTCTGAATTTCCTACATCAACGGCTCCAGACTGAACCTGAGACAGACCGGTACCAGATCCTCCACCTTGGACGTTGACTGTTTTTCCAACGTGCATAGAACCAAATTCATCTGCTGCTGCTTCGACCAAGGGCTGAAGAGCCGTTGAGCCAACAGCTGTCATGGATTCTCCACGCTCAATCCAGCTAGCACATCCCGCCAAAGAACCTGCCAGCAAAAGAGCTGCAAGGGATAGAGCGAGTTTTTTCCTTTTTTTCACTGTTTTTCTCCTTGAAAATAATGGTGAATGCTGTGAATTTTTTCAACTATTTATTTATGTTTTTCTTTTTTAAAATTGGGAGCCAACCGAAGTTGCTAGCTTGGTTTTACTAGAAATTTGCTCAGTTGCCTTACCCACCAATTTTGACTTAAAATGAAAGACAATTTGAAAAAAATCCATACTTCCACTATAACATAGACAAGCTACTTTGACTAGCATTTTCACTTGAATCTGAGGCCTTTTGGAAAATAATTTTTCAAAACATTTCCAGTCACCTTAGCAAAGCCCAAACCATTTCCTTTAACTAAAACTTGGTACCAACCATTAGGCAGACTTTCCGCCAGCTGAACGGTTTCTCCAGCCACATACTTTACAAACGCTTCTTGGTCAATTTCAACCGACTGCTTGACCTGACTCGGTTTCAAGGCTAGACCAAGAGCAAAACTAGGCTCAAAGCGTTTCTTCTTAAAGGTCCCTAGATGCAGGCCATTCCTAGCAATCTTGAGCTTCCCTAAATCTGGCAAAAGTTCTGGCAAGAGATAAAGTTGGTCACCAAAAGTCTGCAAGATACCCCTTAGATTGATTTTCAGGTGTTTTTGGGCAAATTCCTGCCACAAAGTAAGTTGTTCTCGGCCGAGGTTGCTCTTACTTGCCTTAAATTTAGGTGCTGGATTTTCACCTTTAAATTGTAGATGAGCTACAAACTGCCCCTCTCCCTTAAAATGATGAGGGTACATCCGAGCCGTTTCTGGCAGGTCAATACCAGCTACCATTCCATTGATATGTTCAACTGGTAGCAAGTCAAAATCATACTCTTCCAGTAGCCAATTGACGATCTCTTCGTTTTCCTCAGGTGCCCAGGTACAGGTTGAATAAACCAAGCGACCACCTTCAGCTAGCATGGTTACTGCATCTTCCAGAATTTCTCTTTGCAAGCTAGCACATTGACTCGGATAATCTAAGCTCCAATAGTCCATAGCATCTGGTTGCTTACGAAACATCCCTTCCCCAGAGCAAGGAGCATCAAGGACAATAAGGTCAAAATAGCCTTTAAAGACCTTGGCCAAGCTGTCGGCAGATTCATTAGTCACTACGACATTTGTCGCTCCAAAGCGCTCCATATTTTCTACTAAAATCTTAGCCCGTTTGCTTGAAATTTCATTGGAAACAAGTAGCCCCTCCCCTGCTAGATAGGCTGCCAGTTGAGTTGATTTGCCACCCGGTGCAGCTGCCAAGTCCAAGACCTTCATCCCAGGACTGGGCTTGGCTACCTGAGCCACCATCTGGGCAGCAGGTTCTTGCGAATAAACCAAACCAGTAGCATGCTCAGGCGATTTCCCTGAAACCTTCCCGTAGTGGCCCCAAGGAGTTTGAGGAATGGCATCAGGAAAGGAAACTGGCGCTTCTTTTAAAGGATTGACCCGAAAAGCCGAAACCGCTTCCTCCTCAAAAGAGGCAAGAAAATCTCTTGCCTCATCTCCTAATATCTCTTCATATTTTTCAACAAATCCTTCTGGAAATTGCATCTAAGTTCTTTTCCTTTCGTAAATATAGGACTGAATTTCCTCCTGCATCTCAAGAGGTAACATCATGACCGGTTGTCTGGTTTGAAAATCAAGCGGGTGACCAGATAGAGTCACAACCCGATAGCCCAGACTTTCCCCTAAAATACTAGCCGCAGCATAATCCCATGGTTGCAGATAGGTGACATAGGTCAACAAACGCCCTGACAAAATCTTGGCAAAACTAATAGCCGCACTCCCATAGACACGAACACCTAGTACGGCTCGACTCAAATCAGCCAGCCCCCATTCATTGGTTTCCAGCATACCACTATTCCCTGCAATAAGGAAATCTCCAAGTGGTTTTGCTTTAAAGGGAGCTAGGGGCCTATCATTTAGACAAACTGGAAATTCCCCACCACCGTGGTAACAATCCCCTTTGACCACATCATAAATCAGACCAAACTGTCCCTGACCATTTTCAAAATAAGCCATCATGACAGCAAAATCTTCCTGCTGGGCCACAAAATTATTGGTCCCATCGATGGGATCAATGACCCAAACCTTACCCTCTTTAACCGAGGCTCGCAGACACCCTTCTTCAGCACAAATCTTATCCTCAGGATAACGAGACAAAATCTCACTAACCAAGAGTTCCTGAACTTCCTTGTCCAGTCTGGTCACCAAATCTGTTGGAGAGGACTTGGTTTCAACACACAAGTCTTCCTGCATATGGTCAAGAATGTACTGACCCGCCTTATTGACAAGCTCTTTAGCAAATTCAAATTTACTTTCCAAGAGAAATCTTCCCTTCCCCTTTTTCCTTGGCAGTCTGAACTGCTCGATAAAGCGAATAGCCACTAACTGTTTCAAATTCTCGTCCCAAACGTTTTTCTTCGCTCTTGCTTGGCACGACCGCTTTGAATCCCTTATAGGAGTCCAGTAACTTTTTAGCCTCTACCTTGCCTTCATAGGCAGCTTCAACATCATTAAAAAAAGAAAGCACTGAAGCAAGTTCTTCAGTGCTCCACGACAAATCTAGTGGGTAACTATACTGTTTGTTCATTAACTAATACCAGCTCTCATTCTTGCTTCTTTTAGTTCTTGCTTACGGTAACTACGAGGGAGAAAAGCACGAATCTCATCTTCATTAAAACCGATTTGCATACGTTTGGCATCGATAATAATTGGACGACGCAAAAGACTAGGATACTGCTCAATCAAATGAAGCAATTCTGATACCGAAATACTTTCTACATCAATATCTAATTTTTGAAAAATTTTTGAACGAGTTGAAATGATGTCATCAGTACCATTTTCGGTCAAGGAAAGAATGTGTTGCAATTCTTTTCTCGTTAAAGGACTGGTCATAATATTGTGCTCCTCAAAGGGCACCTTATGTTTTTCTAACCAGGCCTTCGCCTTACGACATGAAGTACAGCTCGGTGATAGAAATAGTGTAATCATGCTTTTCTCTTCTTATCTATACTTTGCTAGTTCTATTATACAAAAAAATAAAGCGCTTGACTAGAGATTTTTAGAAAAAAAAGCCTATTTTTTCAAGAAAAATAGACTGTTTGCGAACGATTGATACATTTTGGATTTAGTTAATTCACTCTTGACAATAGTTTCGAATCATATACCTAACTTATTTACTCAAAATAAGAACATCTTTAGTATTATTTCCTACGACTTTTCAGGTATAGAAAACCAAAGAAGCTTTCATAGAGGGCAAAAAAGAGGAGGAAGGCGTGAAGGAAGAAGGTCTCTGGTAAAATTAAAATAACTGGATCCTTGGCTGGGTCAAAAAGCCAGGTATCATCTCCCACAAAGAGAATTTGATGGAAAAGAGTAAAGAATTGGTCAAAACCAATCAACACTCCCCCAAGCCCAATCAGCAAAGGCAAGACCACTAGAGTCAGAAGTCCCTTACTAAATAAAGATAAAAATCCCTTTTTAACAATCTTATTGACAAAGAAATAGAAGCTTGGTAGTGTCACAAGGGCAACTAATTGAACTAGGTGAAAGAGGTCCTTGACCACCGCAAAGTGGTGCAGACCAGCTGCTGACGAACGAAAATCTGGCATCTCTAAGACCTGACTAAAAGGATTGGTCAGGTAATTCATCAAGATATGAAAGTTGTACTGAATAGTTTCTGGTTTTAAATAGACCCTATCCGTTAAGTTCAACCACTGAATATCCAGCGGATAAAAAATCCAAGCCAAATAAATGGTCAAAAGGATTGAGAGGGAGAGGAGAAAGAGCATAGAGCTCCAAAAGGTCAGTTTAGTTTTCATCAAAGTTCCACTCCGCAAGGCTAGAAACCACATGAGTCGGTGCGATTGGCAGGTCTGCTACTTCTTCTGCCTTGGTAAAACCTGTTGTCACCAAGAGCGTTGGAATGCCATTGTCAATCCCTGCTCGAATATCAGTCAAGTAATTGTCCCCAACCATGATTAATTCTTCACGTTCCAAACCTAAGTGCTCAACCGCCTTGTCCATAATGATGGCATTTGGTTTTCCAATATAAACAGGCTTCACTCGTGTTGCCACTTCAAGAAGGGTAATCAGCGAACCAGCACCTGGCAAAAGACCGCGTTCTGTCGGGATGTTGAGGTCAGGATTGGTTCCGATAAAGTGAGCACCCTTTTGGATAGCTAGAGTTGCTGTCGCAAATTTTTCATAGTCAACTTGCCAGTCCAGGCCTACTACCACATAGGCAGGATTATCCTTGTCTTCCACATAACCAGCCGCCTTGATGGCTTCCTTGAGTCCTGCTTCTCCGATGACATAGACTGTCTTTTCAAGTCCCAAGTCGTTCATATAGTCGATAGTCGCCAAAGTCGCTGTGTAGACAGTCGATAGAGGAGTATCAATATTAAAATTCTGAGCCAACATCTCCTGAACACTCTCTGGAGTGCGGGTTGTATTGTTAGTCACAAAGAGATAGGGGATGTCTCGCTTTTGCAATTCGTGGACAAAAGCCTCTCCTGCTGGAATTCGATCTTTCCCCTTATAAATGGTTCCGTCTAAATCAATTAAATAGCCTTTATACTTCATATTTTTCTCTAATCCTTCTTCATTTCTTGCCAAGTGATGATAGCTTGGGCATTGGTAGCCCCGTCGCTTGTAATCTCATGTTTGCTTTCCAGTCCAGTCCGTTCAACAGCCGATGTAATCACCCCACCTGGTCTAACTTCCTTGACATACTTGAGGTTGATTTTCTTGGGAATATAGTGGGTCAAAAAATCCGCTCCCATAACCTCAAAAATCCAGTCCAAATACTTACTGTTATTAACATGACCATTCATATCCAAGTCGTAAAAACGAACATGGTAATCCTTGCTGATTGGCTCTTCCAAGTACTCATACTTTGGTCCACGGATAAGCTTTTTATCAAAATCAGACTGGTAAGGAGCCACAATATCAGGTTCGACAGCATGGACTTTTCGACTATCTCGATCCATGAGAACAAAGGTCGCCAACATGCGAATGATTTCTTGACCTGCTTCATCATAGATAGTGAAACGGCGATAGCAAAAGAGTCGATTGTAGCTCAAGGCTTCCGTTTCGATGGTGATTTCTTCCGCAAAACGAGGCAAACGAACCACCTCAATATCATAGTCTGTGATAATCCAGACCAGATTATAGTCTTCCAAAATGGCCTTATCACTAACTCCCAGCTCAATCGACTGCATCCCTGAAACTTGTAGGGATAGTAAAATCACATCTGGGAGTTTGATATGACCGTTCATATCAGCCATATCAAAAGGAATTTTCATTTTCATTTGATAAGTTAAGCCCATCATCCTACTCCAAAATAAATCGTTCTGCTACGGTGTCTCCCAAAAAGAGACCTCTCTTTGTCATGCGAACTCGGTCACCCTCTATTTGCATGAGACCTTTTTGAACCAAGTCTCTGACGATTTCGCCATATAGTCCATCAAAAGACCGGCCAAATTTTTCCTCAAATCGCGCCATAGAGACCCCTGATTTCTTGCGGAGGCCCAAGAACATTTCTTCTTCCATTTGCTCTTTTTGACTCAGGTGCTCTTCTGTGATGCGAGCATTGCCTTCCTCAACTGCACTGAGATAATGACGAATGGGACCATGGTTTTTATAGCGAATACCATTGACATAGCCAGATGCCCCAGCTCCAATACCATAGTATTCGGCATTGTCCCAGTACATGAGATTGTGACGACTTTCAAAACCGGGTTTGGAGAAATTGGAAATCTCATAATGCTCAAAACCAGCTCGCTCCAGCTCTGCAATGATGTACTCAAACATCTCAGCTTCCAGTTCCTCCTTAGGCAGAGGCAATTTCCCTCGTCGCATACGGTTCATAAAGACCGTATGATTTTCCAAAATCAAGCTATACAAACTCATATGGGGAATATCCAGTCCAATGACCTTAGCCACATTGTCCTTAACTTGCTCCATGCTCTGACCAGGCAACGCATAAATCAAATCGATGGAGATATTGTCAAAACCAGCTAGTTTCAGACGGTCGATATTTTCATAAATATCCTTCTCCAAATGACTGCGCCCAATTTTTTTCAGCATCTTATCATCAAAGGTCTGCACACCTAGCGAAACACGATTAATAGCCGAGTTTTTCAAAACAGCTATCTTATCTGCATCCAAGTCGCCTGGATTGGCCTCAATGGTCAACTCTTCTAAGACAGACAAGTCCAAGTTTTTAGTCAATCCCTTCAATAACACCTCCAGTTGCGGAGCTGACAGGGCTGTTGGTGTCCCACCACCGATATAGAGGGTTCTCAACTTTTGAATATCATAAGATTGAAACTCTTCTAACAGATGTTCCAAATAACTATCTACCGGCTGATTCTTGATAAAAACTTTTGAAAAGTCACAATAATAACAAATCTGGGTACAAAACGGGATGTGCACATAGGCTGACGTTGGTTTTTTCTGCATAGTACTTATTATACCACAAAGACAGGCTACGAGAAAAAAATCACCATCCCCAGATACATAGTCTGTCCAGAGATGGTGATGGTTTATTCTTCTGTTATGTCAATAACAATCTCTTCTGATTCATCAAGAGTTTCGGCCTTTTCTTGCCATTGCTCCTTGAGATTATTGAATCGATCTTTTGATGCTTCTGTCGCTTGACGAGCACATGATTTGGCTTGAGCAAGGACACTGTCCACAGTGATTTCACCTGACTCAACCTGTTCTTTGGTTTTAAGAACAAAATCTGTAGCCTGCTCCTTGACTTCTGTCAGTTTTCCACAGACCTGCTCCTTGGCATACTCAGGATCTTCTCTCAAATCATCTAGAAAATCTTGAGCCTGACTGCAAACTTGTTTGCCCTTGTCGCTTGTTAAAAACAAGGCGAGAGCTGCACCTGAAACGGTTCCTAAAAGGATTGAGGATAGTTTACCCATAAGAATTCTCCTTTTTTATTTTTTGAAAAATTTACTTGCTACACGAAGAGCTGACAAACTTGCACCAGTCTTGAGTGTCTTTGAACCAGCTGATGAAGCTTTCTTACTCAAGACACGCGCATGGTCATTAAGATCTGAAACAGATAGAGATAAATCTGCAACTGCACTAAAGAGTGGATCAATCGTTGCCATCTTGACGTTAATATCATCTGCCAAGACATTGACCTTGGCCAGCAATTCATTGGTATGATGCAAGGTCACATCCACATCTGAAGTTAAGGTTTTAATCGTCTTCTCTGTTTCATCTATAACACGTCCAAGCTTTTGTACAGTAATGATTAGATACACTAAAAAGACAATCAAAGCAAGGGCTACAAGAATATATGCAACTTCTAACATTTAGTTTTCCTCCTCAGTAAAATAGTAAGGGGCCTTCTTTCGATTTTGATATAGAACGATAAAAATACCCAGTCCGATAAGAACAACTGATAGCCATTGAGACACTCGAAGGCCAAAGAACATGAGGCTATCTGTCCGCATGCCTTCGATGACCATACGACCGAAACCATACCAAATCAAGTAAAAGGCAGTGATATGACCTCGTCTGAGACTCTTCCATTTTCGTCTCAATATCAAAATCAAGGCAAAGCCAAGTAGATTCCAAAGAGACTCATAAAGGAAGGTCGGCTGACGGTAGCTCCCTTCAATATACATCTGGTCACGGATAAAGCCAGGTAGATAATCCAGATTATCCACTGCTGCACCATAGGCTTCTTGGTTAAAGAAATTGCCCCAGCGACCCAAACTTTGGGCAATCATGACGCTTGGCGCCGCAATGTCTAGAAAATCCCAAGTATTGATGAGTTTGCGATCAGCAAAGATATAGAGTACAATAGCCCCAGTTATCAAACCACCGTAAATAGCCAAACCACCATTCCAAATGGCAAAAATTTCTCCCAAGTTCTGACTATAGTAATCAAAACGGAAAATAACATAATAGAGACGAGCTCCTAAAATAGCCAGAGGAAAGGCTATCAAGATAAAATCTAAAATATCGTCTGGTATGATCTTCTTTCTAGGTGCTTCTTTCATGGTCAAATAAACCGCAAGAATCAAGCCTGTTACAATACACAAGGCATACCATCGAATAGCTAGAGGGCCTAGATGAATAGCAATTGGATCAAACATTAGGCACCTCCTCGTTTTGAGCAATGAGATTGGTCAAGCGTTCTTCGAACAAACGCGTCGCATCAAAGCCCATTTCCTTGGCACGATAATTCATGGCAGCAGCCTCAATCACGACAGAGATATTACGACCTGTTTTCACTGGAATGCGGATACGAGGAATGGCTACGCCAGAAATTTCTATTTCCTCTGCATTGTTTCCAAGACGATCAAAAGTTTTATGTGTATCGTAATTTTCCAAATAAACAGCCAGCTGGACTTGTGAAGAATCCTTGACGGCACTCGCACCGTAGAGGCTCATGACATCGATAATCCCAACCCCACGAATTTCAATCAGGTGTCTCAAGATTTCAGCTGGTTCACCCCAAAGAGTAATCTCATCCTTGGCAAAGATATCGACACGATCATCGGCTACCAAGCGGTGACCACGTTTGACAAGCTCTAGACCTGTCTCACTCTTACCGATGCCACTATCACCTTGAATCAAGACACCCATTCCATAGATATCCATCAAGACACCGTGCACACTGGTCCGTTCTGCTAAACGTGAATCCAGATAACTAGATAACTCTCCAGATAAACGACTGGTTGCCGTACGGCTGGTTAAAATGGCAATCTTACATTCTCTGGCTGCCTTTAGCATCTCCTCTGGAACCACCAAACCACGAGCAACAATGACCGCAGGTGTCTCAGGTAGAAACATTTTTTTCAAGACTTGGTAACGGTTGTGAGAGGACATCGAAACGAGATAGGACCACTCCTTCATTCCCAAGAGTTGGATTCGCTCAGGCGTATAATAGTCAAAATAGCCCGTCATTTCAAGACCAGGTCGCGTAATGTCCGCGGTATTAATTTCCTTTTCAAGTAATTCTGGTTCGCCATAGACAATGTCTAGTCTGAGCTTTTCAATCACTTCTTTTACTAAAACCGACATCATTTCCTCCTTCAAATGAGTTCTTCTCTCTATTATATCAAATTGTAGGAGGATATTTGAGATTTTTGCAGGCTTTGAAGTATTTATTTATACTCAATGAAAATCAAAGAGCAAACTAGGAAACTAGCCGCAGGTTGCTCGAAGCACTGCTTTGAGGTTGTAGATAAGACTGACGAAGTCAGTCACATATATAATCCAAGGCGACGTTGACATGGTTTGAAGAGATTTTCGAAGAGTATTAAAAGAAAAAAGACTAGATTTCTCCAGCCTTTCATTTCTAATTAGAATTTTTTACGTTTACGAGCTGCTTCTGATTTACGTTTACGTTTTACAGAAGGTTTTTCATAGAATTCACGTTTGCGTGTTTCTTGAAGAGTACCAGCTTTAGTAACCGCACGTTTGAAACGACGAAGTGCGTCGTCAAGAGATTCATTCTTACGTACTACTGTTTTAGACATTTTTTTCACTCCCTTCAAGTTCAAGATCTATTCTATTTTACACGTAAAAGGAATAATTGTCAAGAAAAAATCCGGTTTAATTTTGATTTTTTTGCCATTTATACAAGAGTTTAAAGCACTCAGATAGAAGAAACTGAAGGGTTTCGTTTTTTATTTTTCAAGTAGGCTGAGCGCTTCAGCATCTGCGATGATGGTCACATCTGGGTGGTTTTGTAGGCTACTTGCAGGTAGATTCTCAGTCACTAGGCCAGACACTGTTCCAGCAATGGCTTCTGCTTTTGATTCACCGTAGGCAAAGAGAAGGATTGACTTGGCATCCAAGATATTTTTAATCCCCATTGAAATGGCTTGGGTTGGAACATCTTCAATCTTGTCAAAGAAGCGCGCATTGGCTTCGATAGTAGACTGGTCAAGTTCTACTAGATGTGTTTGACTGTCAAATGGAGTACCAGGCTCATTAAAGCCGATATGTCCATTGCGACCGATTCCCAAGATTTGAAGGTCCACTGGATGGTCAGCCAAAATTTGGTTGTAGCGTTCAACTTCAGCTTCAGCATTGTCCTTAACCCCACGAGGCAAGAAACTTTCTTTAAATGGTTTTTGGTTAAACAAGTTTTCTTGCATGAAGTAACGGTAAGACTGTGGATTATCTCCATCAAGTCCTACATACTCATCAAGGTTGACACTGGTTAAATTTGAAAAATCAAGGTCACTCTCAACAATTTCCTTGTAAAATTCAAGTGGGCTACTTCCTGTAGCAAGTCCTAGGGTTTGAGCTCCATTGGCCAATTTTTCCTTCAAAATCTCAAAAGCAACTTTTCCACCCTCGATTTGGTTTTCAACTTTAATAACTTTCATCTTTTTATCCTCCGTTTCAATCTATATTTATTATATGGTATAGACCAATTTTTGTCAAGTGAAAACGATTTAATTTTCAAAAAAAGAGCGTCCAAACTTGAAACATGTTATAATGGATAAGATTAGAACTTAGAAAGAATGAACAGATATATGAATACAGCTGATTTTGATTTCCACTTACCTGAGGAATTGATTGCCCAAACGCCCCTTGAAAAACGGGACGCCTCTAAACTCCTCATCGTCAACCGTGAGACGGGAGAAATGCAGGATAAACACTTCCACTCTATTATTGATATGCTGGAACCTGGTGATGCCCTTGTCATGAACGACACCCGCGTTCTCCCAGCCCGCCTCTATGGTCAAAAGGAAGAAACTGGAGGCCATGTGGAACTTCTCCTGCTCAAAAATACTGCTGGAGATGAGTGGGAAGTTCTGGCTAAACCTGCCAAACGCCTCAAGATTGGTACTCGTGTCAGCTTTGGTGATGGTCGCCTCAGCGCTGTCGTTACGGAAGAATTGACCCACGGTGGTCGTATTGTCCGCTTTGAGTACCAAGGAATTTTCCTAGAAGTTTTGGAAAGTCTGGGTGAAATGCCTCTACCGCCTTATATCCATGAAAAACTGGATGACCGTGAACGCTATCAAACTGTTTACGCCAAGGAAAGTGGCTCTGCTGCAGCACCAACTGCTGGACTACACTTCACTAAAGAACTGCTAGCAGAAATCCAAGCTAAGGGTGTTCATCTAGTCTATCTGACTCTTCATGTCGGACTAGGAACCTTTAGACCCGTTTCAGTTGACAATCTGGACGAACACGAAATGCACTCAGAATTCTACCAGCTTTCTGAGGAAGCGGCTGCCACTCTTCGCTCTGTTAAGGAAAATGGGGGGCGTGTCATCGCTGTCGGAACCACTTCTATACGCACTTTGGAGACTATTGGTTCCAAGTTTGATGGGCAAATCCAAGCAGATTCTGGCTGGACCAATATCTTTATCAAACCTGGGTATGAGTGGAAGGTCGTGGATGCCTTCTCAACCAACTTCCACCTGCCAAAATCAACTCTGGTCATGTTGGTTTCTGCCTTTGCCGGCCGTGAATTAGTCTTAGACGCTTATCACCATGCCATTCAAGAACACTACCGCTTCTTCAGTTTTGGCGATGCCATGTTTATCTATTAATTTATATAATCAAAAAACGCATATTATCAAGGTTTTATAAAGCCTGATAGTATGCGTTTTGTAATGGATAAAAAATGAGTTAATTTATTCTAAAGCTCGTATCTTTCAAGCTCTGGACACTGGCATTGATCACCGCGCCGATAATCAAAATCTTAGCGATGAGAATAAACCAGAACATCATGACCACCACGACGACGGAACTGAAAAAACGCACGTCCACTAGGTGATTGACATAATTGTTAACATAGACTGAAAAGATATTGAGTAGTAAGACCAGGGTCAACAAGACAAAGGCACTACCTGGCAATACAGAGCGAATCCTTCGCACCTTAACATTGGGTAGAAAATAGTAGAGCATGACCAGGATGGCAAAAATCAAGGCATAGACCAAAGGGCCTGTTAGGTCTTGCAGATAATCAAAAAGAGGACTATCCGATTTCCAATAGCTTTTGACAAGGTTGAGGAGCATACGGCCAAAGACACTCAAAAACAGAGCTAAAGCAAAGAGAATCTGCAAGCCAAAACTGACAAACAAACTCATGAGTTGATGGGAAATCATTCCACGATTTTTTGATACTCCGTAAGCTTTATTAAAGGCTTTCTGCAGGAAATTCATAGATTTTGAAAAGGTCCAGAGGGCTGACAAAACCGCAAAACTCAATAAACCCGTTGACGGTTGGGTCAGCACTTCTGTAATGATCTTTGCGACCACATCATACATGGTATCCGGCAAGAATTCATTGACAACCTTTAAAAAATTAGAAACTGGAATCTGAAAATATGGGAGGATATTAACTACCACCAAAAGCAGGGGAAAAATCGAAATCAACCAATAGTAGGCTACTGCGACACTGGTTAACTCACTATCTGATGCTTGATAATAATGCAAAAAAGCTTTTAATAAGGGCTTATCTATCAGCTCTTTCCACCACTTCTTCATATCATACTCCTTCACTTATAATCTTGATTAATTTCTTCTTACCAATTCCATCATATCATAAGGCAGGGTATTGGCAGCTTCCTTCAAGGAATAGTTCTCTAGGTTATTTACATTTTGTCGTAACTTCTTGGCATACTTGGTCGTAATCAATCGTTTTTCTTCGTATTCGAAAATCAACTTGCGCTCCAGATAATAGCCTCTCAGCATTTCATCGATATTGTTGGGTTTGACACGATTGATAACCCGTTCGACAAAGGCACCACTGGTGATAATAGCTGTTTCTCTGAGACGAGAATCCTGCATGAAACTGATCAAAGAACTCTTATAAACCCCTTTTAGGTTCTCCAGACTTTCGATAATCATCTCTGTATTTTCTAGATAGAGCTCTGCAATTTGATCATAGTCAAGGGCTCTGAGTTTCTGTGATTCTTCATTTTTCCAACTGCGGAAGGTCTTGCCAAAGGTAAAGACTTCGTGAAGGAGAAAACGTAAAATCCGCAAGGAAACAAGGAAATAATAGGTCAAACGTGAAGCAAACTTACGATTGATACTTTGCTCCATGTTTTTCAAGTAACGTTGGTAGACTCGATAAGCACGCTCACTCATCTTGCCTTCTTCGTAAGCCTGTTCTAAACCATCACTTTCAATACTGAGGATAAGAAGTTTCAAGGCCTCCCAGTCTTCTTGAGCCCCCTTATTTTCTTGACTCAAGATAAGATTCTCTATTCGTCCATGGTAATTGTCAATGGCTGCATAGAGGGGGAGCTTATTTCTGGTATCTTCCAACTCTTTTTCCAACTCTATCGTTACTTCATTCAAAATGCCAATATGCATGAGATAGTCCTTACTTTCTTCCTGTTCATCAGAAAGATGAGGCAAGACTACGAGGCCTGTTAAAAAGCTTACAAGCGTCACACCTGCGACAAGGAAAAGCAAGAGAGGATACTCCTGTTCTAGATTACTTGGTATCAGAAGGATCGTAGCAATCGACACGGTTCCCTTAACACCTGAGAAAGTCAAAAGAAGCATGTCCTTCATATACTTATTCAGTTTTTTCTTGAGACGTCTAGTCCTATAGGCATAATAACCATAGATCATGACAAAACGAATAGCAAAGAGGACAAAGGTAAGGGCTATAAGAGATACCAATAAAAGTAAGGGATTATAGATTGGATTGGTCAAGATAGGTTCTGCTATCATTTCCAACTCCATCCCTAAAATCACAAAGACAGAACCGTTCAGCATAAAGTTCACTGTATGCCAGACCGTCTCGGTTACCGTATCCACTTGGGCTTCGAGGAGCGTGATTTTCTTAAATCGGCTTGCCTTTAAAATCCCAGCAACTACAACGGCAATAATCCCTGAAACGTGGACTTCTTCTGCCAGGAAAAAGGTTACCAAGGGCAAACTCAATTCCAGAAGGAGCTCACTAGCAATATCCGTTGCTCTCACACTCAGCAAGAAGCTATGGAGGAAACGGTTGGTCATAGCTGTTAAAAAGCCAATCAAAAAACCGCCTAGAATTGAAAAGATGAGCGAACTACTAGCTTGCCCAAGGGAAAAGGCTCCAGTTGTCCAAGCTGTCAAAGCTACCTGAAAGGCCACCAAACCAGATGCATCATTCAAGAGTCCTTCACCCTTAAGGATATTGGACACGCGCTTAGGAAAGCTAAACCGCTCCGAAAGAGAAGCAAAAGCCACCAAGTCCGTAGGGCCAAGAGCTGCCCCAACAGCCAAGCAAGCAGCCAAGGGAAGGCTGAACCAAAGAAGGTGGGCCAAGCCACCCAAACTCAAGGTCGAGATAAAAATCACTGGAAATATGAGATAAACAATGATTCTCCAGTGTTTTAAAATAGCCGTAATATCTGCTTCCTCCGACTCTCGGAAAAGCAAGGGCCCGATAACCAGGGCCAAAAACAACTCTGTATTGAGATGAAAATCAGTATTGGGTAAAAAGAGACCAATCACGATTCCCAAAAGAATTTGCACCAAAGGTAGAGGCAAAAAGGGTAGGGGCTTATTGGTTGTACTCGAGACAATCAAGACCAGTAAAAATAGGATGAGGTAAATCAGTAATTCCACGCACGACCTCCTTACTCTTTTTTACAACAAGATTCAAAAATCTCCTTCTGCTCTTTGATTTTTTGGTCAATCTTGGAACAATCTTTGTGCTCAATTTTTTTCTGGCACCGTTCCATTTCAAGAGCAACTAATTTTTTCTTGATTTTAAGCATTTTTTTACTCATGTGTGCTTGGTCTAACACACCCACCGCTCGTTCATGGTGAGTTGATTCAACAAAATTCTGGCGCATGGCATCCAGCTTTTCACGTAGGTATTGTTTATCCATGTCTATATCTCTCTATTTTTTCAATCATAACTAAAAACGGCGGGTTGTTGACTTGGTTTAAAGTTCGGTAAATGGCAGCTGTATACTCTTGTTGGTTCAACTGGCTAACAAAATCCAAGACAGCATCTTTCTCTAGGTCGCCTCCTTCATGACCATAGTAGATCATAATGGCAATCCGCCCACCTTTGACAAGCAAATGACACAGCTTTTCTAATGCTTCAATCGTTGTCTGAGGTCTGGTGATGACAGACTTATCAGCTGACGGCAGATAGCCCAGATTAAAAATCCCTGCCTTGGCTTCTGCCACAAACTGGTCCAGTGTCTCATGGCCTTGCAAGATTAACTGGGCATTTGTCATTCCAGCTTGATTCAAACGCTCTTGGGTCTTTTCCAAGGCTTGCTCCTGAATATCAAAGGCATAGACTTTCTTGGCTAGCTTGGCTAAAAAAAGCGTGTCATGACCATTTCCCATAGTCGCATCCACTACGATATCGTCCTGAGTTACTACCTCAGCCAAAAAGTCATGTGCCATCTCAAGTGGTCTTTTCATTTTCAAACTCCTGTTTTACAGCCTTGCATCCTTGAACGCTTCCACGACGTCGCATCTCCATCTCAATGCTGTTGAGGACTTCCCATTTATTGAGGCTCCACATAGGACCAATCAGCATATCTCTAGGTGCATCTCCTGTGATTCGATGGATGACAATATGTTTGGGAATGATTTCCAATTGGTCGCAGATGACCTTGACATATTCATCCTGACTCATCAACTGCAAGCGTCCTTCGTGGTAATCCCGTTGCATACGCGTATTGGTCATCAGGTGAAGCAAATGCAGTTTAATCCCTTGAATATCGTTATCCGTGACACAGCGGCGGACATTTTCAATCATCATCTCATGGGTTTCACCAGGCAAGCCATTAATAAGATGGGAAACAATCTCAATTTTTGGATACTTTCTCAAACGCTTGACCGTTTCCACGTACAACTCATAGGAGTGGGCACGGTTAATCAGATCAGAGGTTGCTTCATAAGTGGTCTGCAAGCCCAATTCAACCGTCACATGCATGCGCTCCGATAACTCAGCCAAATATTCGATGGTTTCGTCTGGTAAACAGTCTGGTCGCGTTCCAATATTAATTCCTACTACACCTGGCTCATTGATAGCCTGCTCATAGCGCTCTCGGATGACTTCAACCTTTTCATGGGTGTTGGTAAAATTTTGAAAATAAACCAGATACTTCTGAACATCTGGCCACTTACGGTGCATAAAGTCAATTTCCTTATAAAATTGCTCACGGATAGGCGCATCCGGTGCTACGATAGCATCTCCAGAACCTGAAACCGTACAAAAAGTACAACCTCCATGAGCCACAGTCCCATCACGATTGGGACAGTCAAATCCCGCATCAATAGGGACTTTAAAGGTCTTTTCTCCAAAGAGTTTTCGATAATAATCATTCAAGGTGTTATAAGATTTCATAACTTTCATTATAACAAAAATCACCCACAATCTCAAAAGCCTGACTTTCCTATAAATTCCTCTGTTTCTCGTTTCCATTAGCGATTTTTTATGATACAATATGGGTATGATTTTAATGAAATTAGCATCTATTTTATTATTGATACTGACCTTAGTAGTCTGCATTATCATAACCAAACTTTTTAGATTAAAAAAACTAGGACGAAACTTTGCGGATTTGGCTTTTCCAGTCTTGGTATTTGAATATTACCTTATTACAGCTAAAACCTTTACCCATAATTTCCTCCCTAGACTAGGCCTAGCCCTCTCACTCCTAGCCATTATTCTCGTTTTTTTCTTCCTTTTGAAAAAACGCAGCTTTTACTATCCTAAATTCATCAAATTCTTCTGGCGTGCAGGATTCTTAGTAACCCTTGTCATGTATATCGAGATGATTGTTGAATTGATGGCTCAGAAATAAAAACTAAATCGAAAACACCTCAATCAAACTGAAATACAGTGATTGAAGTGTTTTTCTTTATATCTTTTTCAATAATTCCTATTTTCCTTCTTTATCAGGAAAGATAAATCCAATACCAATGCAAGCTAGTACGCCCGCTCCAATCACTAGACCACTTGAAATTGGCAAAAGGTCCAAAATTGCATTCGCAATAATAAAGGCAATAATCAAACACATCAGACTAGCCTTGTAGTCTTTTTTCAAAAGATTCTCTAGAGTGAAAAAGAGGAACAAGCCTACCGGAATCAACGACCAGAGGTTGACATTTAAACTTGGCCATCCAACAGAACCAAAATACACTACTGTCGCTGCTGCTACTAAAAATATAATCCCTAATAATTTTTTCATTTTTTATCTCCAATTTCTTTTTTATGAACTTGAGTTATCTGATAGTGACGCCTCATGTCCCTTACAAAAATCATTATAGCAGAGGTTAGTGCCAAGAACAAGCTCTGTTGCCTATCTGGTCTCTATATCAGTCTAAGTGGTTGAATAATAGCGATAAAATAAGGAAACAGGGGAAAACTACCTTCCAAATAAAAAGGAATTAAGCAACCAAACGCTACTTAATTCCTTGAAATTGTCTCATCACCTCTATTTAGCCTTTAAATTTTGATAGACTCTACTTTCTAATCAATATGACCAATATTGTCAATACTAACCCTTTCAATCAATTCATTAGTTATCGAAACTAAGTCCATTAATAAATCCAAAAAGAGTATCAATAGGAAAGTAAACTAAATAATTGAGTTAAAAATGGCTATTTTCACAAAACTGTTTCATCATCACACTATCTCAGTACATAAAGCATTTTTTCATCTATAGCTTTCATATTAATCTTAATCTTTTTTCTTCAATCCAAGAAATGCACCTACGGTAAACATTATTCCGGCAACTAATGACGTGAAGACTTCGCTAACTGTTCCGGTTTTTGGCAACCTATCATTGTTAGCAGTTGATTTACTATCGATATTGGTATCTTTATTAGCTATGTTCTCTGGTTCATTAAGATAAGCTTCCTTCTTATTTTCAAAGTTTTTATCATTTTCATCAGGAACTGTAGCTGTAACATCCTCAGTTGAATCAGATTTGTGTGAATGATTTGCTCTTTGTAAATCCTCTTTTCTGTGACTTTCATTTAATTGACTATAATTTACTTGTACAGTAACTGTAGCTGTGACATCCTTAGTTGAATCAGATTTGTGTGAATGATTTGCTCTTTGTAAGTCCTCTTTTCCATCACTTTGATTTACTTGCGCCTTATCTTTCTTTTTGGATACATCAAAAGTAGGTTTATTTTCCTCCTCCTTTTTCTCCTCTATTTTCTTGAATACAGGTTTTATAAGGGTATCTTTTGATAGATTAAGAACATAGCCAGTGTCTTTTTTACCTTCGAAACCAGCAATTTCCCAACCATCAAATTGATATCCTTCTTCTAATTCACCCTTATAGACAGGTAAAATGAAATCTTCTTCCGACACTATCGTTGAACTCATTTCTTTTCCATTTTGAATGGTCACAGTTACTGTATGAGGTTTTAGTTCGCTCACCTCTCCCGTATCTTTGTTTAAAATGAATTCTTTTACGGTTGTATTTCTTGCGAAATCTTTTACAAGAATCTTAATGTTTAGTGTCTTATCTGCTATTTGTTTAATATCATCAAATGATTTATATTCTTTTCCATTTATATAAATATGTTGTTCTTGAATCTCACCATCGAATCCATTATTTCTTTTATCATTGATATTAAAGACTACAGATTTTCCATTAGCATATTCGATACTAGTATTTCCTTTTGGATCAATGTTTACTTCTGGTTTGACATTATCATATAAAAATTGATAGTGTACTCCAACCGCTTTCGCATTCAAATCGCTATAGCCAGTTTGGAGATAAACATTTCCATCCATGTCTGTTACCTTATCTGGGAATCCGTTTGCTTTATAGTCTTTCATTCCCCAGTCCATGATGTCACCGTCTTTAACATTAAGCTTAATGTTAAAATCTCTAGTGTTATCAATATGTAAATCTCCGTAGATTAAATAATTATCTACAACAGATTCATTAACTCTCAACTCCCAGTTAAAACCACCCTTATCAGAAATCTTACCTCTTAAATAAAATTCTGGATTTCGTACATAAATTTTATTAGATTTAGATGGATTAAAGTAGTTCTTGTCCATTGAAAGATTTACTGGTTTTGCATCAATAAATAACGTAGAGCCATCTTCTTTTATAGCTTCTACATTGGACTTATCCTCTCCTGTGTACTCTTTACCATCCTTACCAAATAATACAAGTTTAGAAGAATCTGTCACAAGATTTCCATCTTTATCGATTGCTTCCCCTTTATCATTCATTTTAAATGTAAACACTTGATACCTTACAATGTTAAAGCCGTCCAAAGCCGACATTAATACTGGTTGAGTACTTCTTCCATCTTCAACATTTCTACTATCAGCATAAATTATTTTTTCTGATAAGACTCTTAGATTAGGATTGGCCTTTTGGATTTTTGCTATATCTTCCTGGATATAAACTCCATTTCCTTCTAACATATCCGTTTTTCCAGGATTATAGGTAGTCACTTTTAGTGCATAACCTTTTCTTAGAATGATATTATCCTTTAATAGATATTGTTGTTTTTCTGAATCAGCATAGATTTTACCAGATTCCATTTCTGTTAAATTGTTTGGTTTATTTTTTGAAAGATCTCCTTCTCCTAATTCTATGACATTCCCATAACTTGATGCATACGGATATTCTGCTTTAGTTTCCTTATTTTTTTCAGGCATTCTAATTTTAGTTTCAGCTTTTATCTGATCATCATCTTTAACAAAGAATCTCATATCTCCTGCAAAAGCTAATCCATCCACAATATCATTAATATTAGCGTATAAATCAAATGTCATCGTTTTTGAATGTGAATCATACTTGGTTGTTTTGATTTCTATCGATTTATAATTATTGCCATAATATACCTTGGCATTTTTAGAAACATTACTTATCTTTCCAAGAATTTCAAAGTGTCCATTTTTAGACGGGCTTAGAACACCATAAATTTTTGATTTTATTTCGTCAAGTTTTTCAGTTTCATATTCTAAGGCACTACCATCGTCATAAGCAATGATATTTCCCTTATCATCGTATTTATAATCGTATTCCTCTATTCTCTTACCAGTTTCACTTGTAAAGTCATCAACTTCTCTAAATTTCTTTTTAATGAGTTTCTTTAAATCTTTGCTTTCAAAGTCTCTAATTGTTGAAATGGCTTTATTGATAGTAAAGCTAGATTTTTCTTCGGTAACCTCTTCATTTCCTTGATGACTTTCTACCTCAGTTGTATCTTTTTTAAGACTTTCCTCTTTTCTATTTTCTAAATTTTTAAATCTAGATTCGGCAATCTCTCCAAGCTTTTGATATTTAGATGAATCCTGATCAGGATCTACTAGATAATAGGAAATCATCCCCTTTTCATCAGCATGATCAGCAAATTTAATTCTATGAATCTTTGTAAAATTGCTAGAGCCATCTAGTGCAATGACTTCAATGATTTTTCCTCTTAAATCTCCTGCACCATTAATTTCATAAATGGTATTTCCGTCTTTGTCAAGTTTTCTATTTCTTCCTTGACCCTCACCTGCATAAGTTACTTCAAGATTTTTCTCAACCTCTCCATCTTCATTAACAAGAGCAGCTCCAGCATACCAAACTTCGTTGGCAATCTCGTCAAATTTTTCAGGATGTTCTTTCTGATCTCTCGCAAATAAAGTTTCATTCTTGTATTGCTCTTTTACCTTGTGATAAGTATCCTTTGTGATCAGCTTAATTTTTTCAGGATTTGAAAAATCAATCGAAACAATCTTAGGGGCTGTATTATCAATTTTTACAGGAATATAGGAAACCTGCCATGGGTAATCTTTAGTTAATCTATATTTAAATTTATAGAAATATTGACCTTCTGCAATTGGTTCAAATTGACCTCTTATCTTAGTAGCAGGATCTTTAGTATCCTTGCTTTCTGGTGCATTTTCTTCTTTCCCTCTAGGGTTATAGATGAGTCCATCCCATTTCAAGTCACCCCAAACTTTTAGTTTAGAAGATTTGATTCCCTTTGCATCATTTCTTTTAGAGTTTAAAATCCCTTTAACAAAGTGTTCTCTCGAAATGACTTTTAAGTCGATTTGATTTTCTCCCTCTTTATTTGTATTTACTATTGAAATCAATCCTTCTTCTGCACTTCTTAATACAAGTGGAGAAGGTGTTAATCCTCTCTCAAGTTGAGCATCTTGAGGATTTCCATTTGAATCTAAAGGATAAATTTTAGCGATCTTAGAACCACTTGATGATGGTGCGTTTATCCCTTCGTTATTGAAAGCAAATAATTCTGGATTTTGATCTAGGGATGTTGTATTTTTATCTTTTCTATTTTGTATAACTCCTGCTGGATTAAATTTATCTATACCATGTTCTCCACCAATTCCCTTATTTAAGGTTCCTGGAATTTTTGGTTTACCATCATCATCATAACCTTCCATTGTTTTTGATTTTGAACCTTCTTCCCAGGCCCATTTATCAAGGATTGGTTCGTGGTTCCAATTCCCAGCAAATCCCATTAGAGGCATCGATAAAGAAGGTTGGAAATTTGTTTTCTTCCCATTGGAGTTTAGAGCTTCCATTTCTTCCACTGACTCAAAATGAATAAATGATTCTACAAATTTATTTTTGTTTTTAGCCTCTCCAACATTTATAACCGCATTTAAATCAAAGCTAGAATTTGGGCTTATAGTGAAAGTATCATGCTCAAATGTAATATTTGCTCCTTTGACTTTTTCTGGGTGAATTTCTGGAACAATTTGCTTCCCATCTGAAGATTTTTCATCTTTATATGTTTCATCCAGTTTGAGTCTGTCAGTTAGAGCATCTGTAGTTATAGCAGATGCTGAAACTTTAAAGGTCAAAGGTCTGTTTGATGTATTGTGAAGCTTAATTGTAAAATATTTTTTATCTCCTTTTATTTCTTTAAGAGAAATAGAACCATAAGAGTTTACTAAACCTTTAGAATCCGTGTTTTTGAAAGTCGCTACAACTTCATTTCTCAATGCATTGGCAACATTAATTAGCCCTGCTCCCTGTTGTCTAGGTGATGCAAAGTATTGACTTTTTTCTTTCCAAGAAGTCGCATCCATCATAGGCCGTGCAGTATTTTGTAGGGCTATTTTTGTAAGACTTGTAAGATCTATTTTGTCATCTCCCTTAAGATTTTTCAAGACAGGTCTTTCAAGCATTTCCTTTAACTTTGGTCTAATCAAAACAGTAGAAGCTGCCACGATTGGAGTTGCCATACTAGTCCCTGACATATAACCATAAGTTGATTTACCATTAATGACATTGAGAGTGGATTTAATATTTTTACCAGGTGCTGAAACATCCGGTTTTAAAAGTAAATCCGTTCTCGGTCCCCAAGATGTGGACCCTGCTGGAACTATGATATCTTCTTTATAAAGTTCTTTGTCTGTGTCAGGTGCAAACTTAAAGTCAATCTCTTTTTCGTCACCTACATTCGGTTTATTAGAATTATAGCTTGCCATATCAATTGGATAGTATTGATCCAATTTATCTTTAAAATCTTCTTTATTATTCCTTTTAACCTCAGTTTTTTTATCAGGGTTAATCATGTTCCATAACTTTACACCATCATCTCCTGAAATTGAAAAAACTTGACTAGTAGTTCCTTCATCCTCCTCATATCCCATAGCTGGAAGCTCTGTCCAATTATCTCTATTGTAGTAATTTACAGTATTTACAACCATAATGCCACGTGCGCCCTTATCCGTAGCTCTTTTAAAAGAATTTTTTAAATCCTTGGTATAAATTCTATCCATTACTGCAATTTTGCCCTTAAGATCCAAACCTATCAAATCTTGGTCTTGACCTTTGCCTATATATACAAATTTCAATTTACTAGGAGCTTTTGAACCATCTTCGTTTGTTATGATTTTATTTTTATCGAAAAAGGCACCTATATTTCTGTATTTAAAACTTTCTCCACCTATGTTAACTTTATCAAACTCAACTATTTGATTTTTAGCAGATGCGACTGCTATCGCATCTTCATGTGCTGCAGTTCGTGTTACATTTCCAGTGTCGGTCATTTTCAGATTATTATTTGCCACTAAATCCCAAGAAGAACTTGAAGCAGAAGTTGCATAGTTACCCGTAGCTACAACCATTGGAATGCCTGCTTTTCTTAATGCTCTAATAGCTTCCCAATATTTCTCACCTACAAGACCTGTTCCCGTAAAGCCAGATGATACCGAAACAACATCAACGTTGTGTTTGATGGAATCTTCAATAGCATGAAACATTGTTTCATCTCCTGCGAAGCCAGATCCTGCGTCAGAGTACATTTTATAAGAGAATATCTGTGCATTAGGAGCAATTCCATCTATTCCATTAAAATTCTTGATGTCTTTTTCAGTATCATTTCCTGCAAGAATCCCTGCAATATGCATCCCATGTGGATCAAAATAATCACTCCCATCATCAGCTTTTTCTACAGTTATTTTACCACCATTATAATAATTGAAAGCATGAGGAATTTTATCACTCAACCAGAAATTTTTATCAGTACCTTTTAAGTCTTCTTTTTTAAATCTCATTGAGCCTTTAGCATCATCATCAATCCTCATGGCCTTATGCCTATAATCTGTCCCGGTATCGATATTTGAAATGACCATACCTCTACCATCAAAATTTTTACCAAATGGAGCATTGATAGATTTTAAGTAATCGATTGCCTCCTCAACTCCAATTTCTTTTCTAGCATGATTCATCATTGGCTGGACTTTTTGTGATCGTTCAACAGATGAGATACCTTCTATTAGTTTAATCTTATCCAAATTATCTGGAGTTGTTTCTATTGCAACACCATTAAAAACCGTATCATAAGTATATAAAACTTTTGTATCCTTAAGATTGGATAATTCCTTGATTGCTTTTTCTCCAGATTCTTTATCTTTAAATTCAGCAATATAGACAAGTTTATCCTCTTTTTTGGGACTTTCTGGGTCTTTACTTGCAGACGAGTCCGCTTTATCTCTTTGAGATTGATTGGAATTTTCTTCTTTGATTTTTGCTTCTTCATTGCTAGTGTTATTGTCTATTACAGGATTTTTACTAACAACTTCTTTTTCCTCAATAATTGTTGTTTTCTTTTCTTCAGTATCCTTTGAAGTTTCTATAACATTATGAATATCTTCAAGTTTTTCTTTGTTTTCGTTTTGTTTACCTACTACTTTTTCTTTATCAGAGATATTTAAAGCATCTTCAGAGCTAGATGTGTCTGCCAAGATTACCTCGTTAGGGACATATGCTGCTAAAATAACTGCAGCTGTGGTTAATGACAATACTGTACTTTTTTTCATTTTAATTCCTTACATATTTATTTAACTTCCAATAGATAGAAAACTTTAACTTTGCTAGCCTTTGTTATAAAAAGTTTTACTAATACTCAATGAAAATCAAAGAGCAAACTAGGAAGCTAGCCACAAGCTGTACTTGAGTACGGTAAGGCGACGCTGACGTGGTTTGAATTTGATTTTCGAAGAGTATAAGTATTATCTAGGAAATAGAGTAGTACATTTATATATAATTGTTAGCTCTCCATAAAAATAGTATATCATTTAAAAAATTTAAGTCAAGAAAAATTAATACGCATTAATTTATTTTTTAATACACATTAAAAATATATATTCAAAAACTTTCGTAGTTAGCTGGGGTATATTATCAGAACATTCACACCATCAAAAATAGTAACAATCAACTTAAAGAACTAGCAACATCACAAAGTCAAACATCACTATTGATGAAATATCAGCGCTATTAAACAATATAAATAACCGCTAAGAATAAGACTTGACGGTTATCTTCAACATATCTATTTTTTCAAATCCTCAGTCGTTTATCTACCTATAACCTAGGCTTTACTACCAACTGAGCTAAATCGGCGATTACACTTACAGTATAGCATTATAAGGATAGATGTCAAGAAATTTTCATCTCTATTAGAAAAAGCCTGTCCTGAGACAAGGCTTTGAGTTTCTTCATCTTAAGAACCTGCACTTTCGTAGGAATCCAAGCCCTTGTCCCAGAGTTTCAAGGAAATACCTAAGAAGACCAGGGAAATCAAAATCAAACCTCCAATGTTAAAGAAGACATCCTTGTCCTGTAAGAAATAGCTAGCAGGATAATAGGCCGTAAAGGCAAATGGCACGATAAAGCTAATCAACCATCGAAGGAGCGAATTGTAAATCGAAATCGGGTACTTGGCAAAATCATTAAACATATAGAAAATGTAAATCATTGCGCCTGACTGCTTGGTCCAAAAAGCGATGCTGGCAGTCGAGATTTTCAAGGAAGTATAAATCAAGGTCGCAAAAGGAATACAAACTAGGAAAAGCAGGAATTTTGGAAGCGTCCAAGCAATACTTGATACTGTTGTCGCTAGTAAAATGCCACCGACCAAGAGTTCGCCCAAGGCATCAATCTGAAAGGTTTCAACTAGGATGTGAAAGAGAGGATTGATAGGACGAGTCAAATACTTGTCAAACTCTCCCTTTCTCACCAAGCGTTGTCCCAATGCCCAGAGATTATCAAAAAAGAGATGGTCCAATCCCTTGGGAATCAAAGAAAAACCATAGATAAAAGCAATTTCTTGAAAAGTCCAACCTTCTAGGGATGGAATGTGTTGAAAGATGACATTAAGAAATAAGAGATTCAAGCCTTGAGTCAGAAAGACTCCTAAAACACCAACCACAAAATCCACTTTGTATTCCATGATTTGCTTGATGTATTGTCTGATAAAAATCAGGTGCATGCGTTGATATTTTTTCATCCTAACCTCCTTGAATGGTGATAAATGACTGGACTCGTTTCCAAATCAACTGAGACAAGCCCAACATCACTAAAAGCCAGAAAAACTGGAGCAAAAGCGCCTGAAGAATCTGACTGGCATCGTATTTCCCAACAATGATCATAACTGGAGTGTAAATCAAGGATGAAAAAGGCAGGAAGGACAGAATATCTGAAACAACCTTTGGAAAGAAAGCCAAGGGAATCAAACTTCCAGACATAAAGGCCACTATGGAAGTCTTGAGTAGGTTGGAACCCCAAAGATTTTTAAACACAAAGGCAGAAAATCCAAAGCAGATATTAAAGAAAAAGTTAATCAGATAGGCCAGCGTTAAGCTAAAAAGATAAAGGACAGTTAATCCCAGCACTTCTACAATCCCTTGCCCAGATAAGATTTTCATCAAAACAATGACACTTAAAAATGGCAGTCCAACGCTGATAAAAATCAACCACTTGGAACCAAGCTCAGTGAAAAGATAGGAGGCTGCAAAATGCACTGGTCTCAACAAGCGCATGATAATAGAGCCATCCTTGACCTCCTCCCCAATCATAAAGGACGAATCGGATCTAGTCAGAAGATTGGTCACAAAACTCATAATGATGTAGAGGGTGATATCTGCCATACTAAAGCCCTGAATCAAGGACTCTTGCGAAGAATCAAAAACAGCCTTCCAGAGATAAAAGGCCACAAAAGCACCCATTACATCGCCGATTCGATAAAGAATAAAGTTGACTCGGTAAGTAATCAACTCCTGAACCCCTGCATTGATAAAGGGTTTATAACGTCTCCACAATTTGACCATCTTAGAGCTCCTTTCGGTAGAAGCGACGGATAATATCTTCAATATCCGTATCCACCATCTTCAAATCGCGGATTTCAAAATCAGATAGAGTTTGCTTGATAATATCAGCTGATTGGTAGCGAGAACTATCGAATTCAATGTTGAGACTATTCCCTTGTCTATCAATGGCCATATCAGGCAGGCCTTCATAGTGAGAGACGAGATGACTTTGACCTGGTAGCAGTTCAAAGGAGAGAGTCTTCATCTTACCAAAGGTCTCCTTGAGTTGGCTCACCGTTCCATCAAAAATCTCCTGCCCCTTGTCTATCATAAAAATCCGATCACAGAGTTGCTCAATGTCGCTCAGGTCGTGAGTGGTCAAGAGAATGGTGGTTTCTTCCTCCTGATTGATCTGAGTAATAGCCCGACGAATGTTATCCTTGACCGAAACGTCCAAACCAATGGTCGGCTCATCTAAAAAGAGTACCTTGGGATTGTGAAGCAAGGAAGCTGCAATGTCCGCCCGCATCCGTTGTCCCAGTGAGAGAGTTCGTACGGGATCCTTGATAAAGTCCTTCAAATCCAAGACTTCATTCAAAAAGTCCATACGCTTATGAAAAAGCGAGTCTGGCACATCGTATATCTCTTTCAAGACCGTGTAGGTCTCTTGCAACGCCAAATCCCACCATAACTGGGTACGTTGCCCAAAGACCACTCCAATATCCTTTACATAATCCTGACGATTATCCTGCGGAATCTTGCCATTAATCCGACAAAAACCAGATGTCGGTTTCAAAATCCCGGTCAGCATTTTAATGGTTGTCGACTTCCCAGCACCATTAGCACCGATAAAGCCCAAAATTTGCCCTTTTGGCACCTCAAAGGTTAAATCCTTGACCGCTTCAAAGGTCTGTTTTTCAGGATGAATAAAGGAGCGCAAAGCCCCCTTCAAGCCCGGTTCCTTAACAGTCTTCACAAAATTTTTCTGAAGATGTTCCACTTCTATCATTGCCATATCTATCTCCCTATCGTAAGGAATAGCAACATTGTGTTTTTGACTACAAATATTCTAAATCCTTACTTTCTAAACCTGCTACATTTTATTATTACAGAATGCTCTATACCAACCTATTATAGTCCAATAAAAACTAGAATGCAAGCGTTTGCCTAAAGTTTATGAAATTGAAAATTTTTCTCTTAAAGTGGTATTTTTATACTCAATGAGAATCAAAGAGCAAACTAGGAAGCTAGATGCAGGTAGCTCAAAGCACAGCTTTGAGGTTGCAGATAAAGCTGACGTGGTTTGAAGAGATTTTTGAAGAGTATTAGTCCAAAATTCTGGTTTAATAGTTTCCTTAAAACACCAAAAAAACCCACCCTCATGGGCAGGTTTCTATTCTATATTATTCAGCTAGATTAAGCTTTACCTTCTGAACCGAATACGTCGATACGTTCTTCAACTGATGCTTGGATAGCTTTTACACCGTCAGCCAAGAATTTACGTGGGTCGAAGAGTTTTTTCTTGTCGTATTCTGCTTCGTTTGCTTCGTAGTCACGAGCAAATTTACGAGTTGCGTTAGCGAATGCGATTTGGCATTCAGTGTTAACGTTAACTTTCGCAACACCAAGTTTGATAGCCTCTTGGATTTGCTCATCAGGAATACCTGAACCACCGTGCAATACGATTGGGAATCCTGGTACAGCTTCAGTCAATTTTTGCAAGTGATCAAGGTGAAGACCTTTCCAGTTTTCTGGGTAAGGACCGTGGATGTTACCGATACCAGCTGCCAAGAAGTCGATACCAGTTTCAACCATTGCTTTAGCGTCTTCGATTGGAGCCAATTCACCATCACCGATGATTCCGTCTTCTTCACCACCGATAGTACCAACTTCAGCTTCTACTGATACACCATTTGCATGAGCAAATTCTACAACTTTACGAGCTTTATCAAGGTTTTCTTCAACTGGAAGGTGTGAACCGTCAAACATAACTGAAGTATAACCAACTCGGATACACTCAAGTGCATCTTCGTAGTGACCGTGGTCAAGGTGGATAGCTACTGGTACAGTGATACCCATTGATTCAACAAGGTTAGCGATCAAGTTGCGAGCAACTTTGTAACCACCCATGTATTTAGCAGCACCCATTGAAGTTTGGATCAAAACTGGAGCTTTTTTAGCTTCTGCTGCGCGCAAGATAGCTTGAGTCCACTCAAGGTTGTTTGTGTTAAATCCACCAACTGCATAACCGTTGTCACGAGCTGCTTGGACAAATTTTTCTGCTGAAACGATTGCCATTTTATCAGGCCTCCTGTATATTTTTATGGGTCATCCCATTTACATTGTTCATTTTATCACTTTTTGACAAAAAAATCTAGTTTTTCCCGCAGTTTCGATTGAATTTCTTCTAGCTTCATCTATGTAAACCCTTTCTCTCCCTAGTCTTAGGCGATTCTTGGAAAAGCTATGAAGAAGGTCAAACGATTCTCCTTCATCTCAAAACGATAAGGTAATTTTTCATGTTCCAATAGACTCTTGACCACAAAGAGCCCCATCCCAGAACCCTTGGCCTTGCGACTAGCATTATCAGAAAAAGACTGAGCCAGTTTTTCTTGTTCTTCAGGACTACAGCTATTCTCGATAAAAAGTTCCCCTTCTCTCTCTCCGATGCGGACCAAGCCGCCTGGAATGGAGTGCTTGATAGCATTGCTGATGAGGTTAGAAAGAATCAACTTCATGACTGATGGATTTAGATAGGCCTGATGATGGTTCAAACCATTTTCAATTTGAAGTTCTCTTTCCTTGGCTAGTAAAGCATAATCTTGAACTAGACTTTGCGTCATCTGGAGGAGATCTATTATTTCCCTATCATCTCGCAATTCCTGCACAGAAGAGAGAGAAAGTATCTGGAGAACGTGGTGATTGAGCTCATCCACAATCCCCAATGCAACTCCCAGATAGTGGTCTCTATCCTTATAGCGGCCGATATTCTCTTTCATGTTTTCAATCAGAATTTTCAAACTAGCCAGAGGTGTTTTCAGTTCATGAGAGGCACCACGTAAGAACTCAACCTTCATCTTTTCCAGCTGGAGAATGGCTTCATTCTTGTCATGCAAGTCCGCAATGACAGTCAAAAGATGCTGGTAGAGGCTATTGATTTGTTCCTTGAGATCACCAATCTCATCCTTGGAATCCACACGCAATCGCACTTGGGCATCTAAATCCATCATCCGTCTAGTCACCCGCTTGATTTCCAAAATCGGTGCAACAATGGTCCGAGCATAGATATAGGCCACCAAGAGGGAAATCAGAAAGGATGTCAGCAAGGTATAGGGAAGAAACTGGAGACTGATCTGCTCTGCTTCCTTTTGCAAGTCCATGGAAGCTAAAAACTGGAGAGTCATAGTACCACCGTCTTGCGTTTTCACCTCACGCTCCTCAATAAAGATAGAGGTGGTCTGGCGGTCTGTGTCTAGAGGAAGGCTATCCTTGACTTCTAACTTGTCCTCGGTCATCTCGCCCTTAACCGCCCCCTTAATCTCACTAGTCTGGGAATACAAGTCTAACACTTGCTCTATACTCTGCCTGTCTTTCCCTTCTAGGGACTGGGCAATGGCTGTCGCTTTTTGACCAATGGTTTCCTGATGATGGCTCAGATAAGTCGAGGGAAATAGAAAATAAATGGCTAAATGAAGACAGACGACCAGAACACTAAAAATCGAGAAGGTGTAGATAAATATCTTTGTAAATAAACCTGTTCGTTTCATTTTCGCTCCAATTTATAACCAACATTGCGCACAGTAAGGATGCAGTCCAGGTCTAGCTTTTTCCGCAGTTCCTTGATATAAACATCGATGACACGGTCAAAGGGAACCTCATCTGTCGCTTTCCAAACGGCATCAATTATCTGAGATCGGGTCAAAGCCCGTCCTTCATTTTTCACCAAATAATCAAGAATTTCCAACTCTTTAGCATTAACAGCCACTTCCTCTCCTGCTAGGCTTGCATTGTAGCTTTCAAAGTCCACCTTGACATCCTTATAGGAGAAGACTCGTCCCGTATCATAATAGCGCTTGAAAATCGCGTCTACTCTTACTTTTAAGAGGGACAGAGAAAAAGGCTTTTCCAGATAGCCATCTGCCAGAGAAGCAAAAGCACTCATCTTGTATTCCTCATCCTGAAAGGCGGTCAACATCAGGACAGGAACCTGACTGGTTTTACGAATCTCAGCTAACACTTCTAGACCATTGAGCTTGGGCATCTGGATATCCAGTAAAACCAAGGCTACTTCATAGCTGGAAAATTGCTCTAAGGCTTCCTGACCATCCGCCGCCTCAATGGTTTCATAACCACAATCCGTCAAATAATCACTGACCCCCTCACGGATCATCTCTTCATCTTCTACAATTAAAATTTTCATACTTTAACTGCTCTCTATTTTTTATTTTTCTTATACTCAATGAAAATCAAAGAGCAAACTAGGAAGCTAGCCGCAAGCTGTACTTGAGTACGGTAAGGCGACGCTGACGTGGTTTGAAGAGATTTTCGAAGAGTATTAGAATAAATACCTACTCTATTTTCTATTATAGCCTCTTACTGGCCTTTTGTCTGTAATCAACTGACCACTAGATAAAACAAAGAGAGCCTATCGCTCTCTCTGCTTGCATTTCACTCTCTATAGAATGAAAATTATTTAGCTGCTTTTGAAAATGTTACAACGTAATTATAATCTTTCCCATTAGATTGATAGACATAGTCCTCTTTGAAAGTATAGCCGCGTTTGCTCAACTCTTCTTTCTTAGCTTCAACTTGGCTCTTGACAGCTGCTTTAACCTGTTCATTTGATAAACCTTCCGAAATTTCAAGAGAAGTTCCATTGATATCTCCTAGGAAACCTGCAATATCTTTCATTTTATCAAAGTTATAAAATACATTTACTTTGACCTTTTGAGGAGCTGGCTGTTCTAGACTTCTACGATTTCTGCTAGCACGTGGTTGAACTGCTGGAGCCATTCTGAAACCTGAAGTTCCTGTAGTCTCCTTAGTGAATGTAACAACGTAGTTATAATTTTTCACAGTAGTATCTTGTTCAAAAATAATGTCATTTTTCACATAATACCCTCTAGCAGCTAGGTCTTTTATCTTGGCTTGAATTTTTTCTTTTACTAGCTCTTTTGCCTGTGCTTCACTCGTTCCTGCAGGAATTGTGACAGTGTTATTTTCTCCCGGATCAGATAGGAAGCCATGAATATCTGGCATTCCAGCGAAGTTATAGCTAATATTTACAGTTCCATCTGGTTCTGATGTTGAACGTGCCACTCTTCTTACTCTCGCTTGAACTGATGGGGCATTTCTAAAACTTGAAGTTCCTTCTGAAGTTGAAGAAGGTTGTGTTGGAGATGCTGTTGAAGTCGTTCTTTCTTCACTAGCAGGCTGTGTTGGAGCTTCACCTGATCCATGTCCTATCGCTGTGCTTCCATTGTCAATAGTAGTACCTGCATTACGACCATTTGTTAAATTATCTTTATTGTAGTTTGGTGCTGGTAATTCTTCACCTGGAACATCAATTTCATCAATTTTACTTTGATACTCATCCGCAACGGCTACAGCAGCATCGTGATCTTTAGCATTATTTATTGCCGCTAATGCTTCTTCTTTTAATTCATTTAATTTTTCTTTTAATTTTGTTTTTTCTGCTTCATCTTTAACTTTTTCAATTTCACTATGTTTTGAAGCTGCAATTTTTTCAATAATTTCTTTTCCATCTTTTTTCGCTTCCTCAAGTTTTTCATCTTTCGGTGCTACTTCTTCAGATGGATTTTCTACTTTTGGTGTGGTTGCTACTGACTCGTCTGATTTTGGAGTTGTTGTTGCTGTTGGCTCGTCTGATTTCGGTGCCGGTGTCGCTGGTGCTTCTGCTTTTGGCGCTGGAGTCGATGGCTCTTCCGCTTTTGGCGCCGGTGTCACTGGTTCGTCAGACTTCGGCGTTGTCCCTGCTGGTTCTTCAACTTTTGGTGCTGGAGATGCTGGCTCTTCTGCTTTCGGTGCTGGTGTTGCTGGTTCTTCTACTTTTGGTGCAGGTGTCGTTGGTTCCTCTGCTTTCGGTGCTGGTGTCGTTGGTTCCTCTGCTTTTGGTGCGGGTGTCGCTGGTTCTTCCACTTTCGGTGCGGGTGTTGCTGGTTCTTCCACTTTCGGTGCGGGTGTCGCTGGTTCCTCTGCTTTCGGTGCTGGCGCTGCTGCTTCTTCTACTTTTGGCGCTGGAGATACTGGCTCATCCGCTTTCGGCGCTGGAGATACTGATTCCTCCACTTTTGGCGCTGGTGTCGCTGGCTCATCTGCTTTCGGTGCTGGAGCCGCTGGCTCATCTGCTTTTGGCGCTGGAGACACTGGTTCTTCTGCTTTTGGCGTTGTTGCAGTTGGCTCTTCTACTTTTGGCACTGGAACTTCAGAACTTGGATTTGAAGCTACAGGTTGATTTGTAGTCCCTGTATTGGAAGGGGCCTTGTCTGTTACTGGACTTGATTCACCTGCATCAGCACTATTTGTAGCACCCAGTGATGGAGTATTTGAAACTCCTTCCCTTGTTTCGGCTTTTGGTGCAACTGTGACTGAGGTTTCTGATTTCGATGCTGGCAATACTGACTCTTCAGCTTTCGCTGCTGACACCGCTGTGGTTTCCACAACTACTGGTGTCGTTTGTTTAACAGTAGTCGTTTGCTCTCCAGTTACAGTATCTGTCTTTGTTTCAACTTCATAACTTTGACAGCTACCAGAATTATCAATTGACACTCGCTGTCTTTTGACTTCTGTATTTCCATCTTTTAGAAAAGTCTCTTCGCTAAAATACAATTTATTATTGACAAAAATCAAATCTCTATTTGCAATACGATTTATCTCAACTAAACTATCAACAGATAGTCCTGTTGCTCCACTAATAGCACTCAGTGTATCTCCCCACTTAATAGTGTAGTGTGATAAATTGTCTATATTTTGAATATCAGCTTTTACTTCTGCAACTGTTCTGGCTACCCAAACACCATCTTGTTCGTTAGCGGAAACAGTTGGAGCTAAAAAGCCCAGTCCCAATAAAATCACACCTGTCGCAACAATTGCACCAGTTCTTAATTTTCTAAAGCCACGTAGGGATAATGTCCCTCTAACATTTGTTTGTCTCATTGTTTTCCTCACTATTTTATATTTTTTAAAAAGGCAAACTCAGCCACAGTAGGCCCGTCTACCTTTGCAGTCTGGATAGGTATCTACAGGTTTTCTATTTATTTAAAAGCAAATTATGAATAAATTTTTATGCATATTTGAATATAGAAATTGCAAATTATCCTTCCACTGAATTCAACGATTTTAGTATATCACATACACCAGAAAAAGTACAAAGAAAGCAACTGAAAGCAATGATTTTCACCACTGCTTTCGACTCTATTTTGAATTGTTAAATATGCATTCTCTATCCACCATTCTGGAATAGAAAAACAAGATGCAATCTTTATTCCAGACTAATTTTTTTAAACTTATTCACCATCCAGCAAGAGCTCTTTTGGTTGTTTTCTGAGGAGATTGCTTGAAGCAAGCGCCATAACGAGAACCACTAGAACCAAGGCTAGGACAAAGACGATGATAAAGTCTGATGTCTGAATGGAAATATCTAGGCTCGACAAGGTCTTGCTAAAGCCATCTACTTCTGCGCCACCACCAAGGTTAGAGGCCTGTGCAGCCTTGCTGGCTTGCTTGGCAACACCTGAAGTCACATTGGTAAGAACAGTATTTCCGATTGCACGAGCAGTGTAGCTGGCTAGGAAGTACGCAGAAACGAGAGCAGGAATGGCAATCAAGATGGATTCAGTAATGAATTGCCCCAAGATACTTGCCTGCTTGAGACCGATAGAAAGGAGAATTCCCACTTCCTTGCGACGGGCATTGATCCAAAGACTAAGCAAGAGGGCAAGGAGAAGAACTGAGAAGCTCAAGCTACCCCAGAAGAGGAGGTTGGCCATCTTATACATGCCAGAGATGGATTGCTCTAGAGCTGGGTAGTTAGAGGAGCTCTTCACCAGTGTGTAGCTCTTCCAGTTGATACCACTGATACCATTCAACTCTTTCATGACATCATCCAAATTCTTGTCTGCTGTTACAAAGAAAGTTGCATCTCCATAAATAGCTGTGTCTTCTGTGTATCCATAAAGTTTCGCAGCAGTGTGAATGTCTGTGATAGCTGTGTTTTCGTAGAGTTCTTGCGAGTAGGTTACTGCTGACTTATTGTGACCATCAAAGAGTCCCTTAATTGTCACTTCAACTGTTTCCTTGGCTCCTTTTTCATTGTCTGCATCATAGACATTAGAGTCCAATTTGACCTTATCTCCAACTTTCCAGCCGTGTTTGGCTGCCAATTCCTTGTGCAGGAGGATCTTGTCTTTGTCGTCGTTGGTTAAGTGCTCACCTTCGACTAATTTATAAGATCCAGAGACAAACTTGTCTTCTTTGGAAGAGTCATTGACACCAGTGATCATCAAGCTGCTTCCAAAATGTTTAGCACGGTCAGGTGTTAGATTTTTCTTGGTTTCTGGCGTTTCGATGAGTTCATATCCAGTCAAATCTCCGATAGCGTTGATGCGTTTCACATAAGACTCGATGGCCTTGTTTTCGGTGATTTTTTTGATATCTTCACCTTTAATATTCCCAGCACCACGTGGCGTTCCTTGATTGACGCGACGATTGATTTGCATGGAGAAACTGTTGGTGATATTTTTAAAGGTCTCCTGAGAAGCCTTGGCAGTAGCTCCCTTGATTGACAAGCCAACCAAACTCAAGCTCGCCATGAGGAGAATAATCAGGAAGATGACAATCGATTTGAAAAACTTCCTTGTAACATAGGCAAATGCGTTGTGTAACATAGGTTCCCTTTCTAGATGTTGTTCTATTTTATAGTTCTGATACTCAATGAAAATCAAAAAGCAAACTAGGAAGCTAGCCGTAAGCTGTACTTGAGTACGGTAAGGCGATGCTGACGTGGTTTGAATTTGATTTTCGAAGAGTATAACAGAAAAAGCTCGTATTATTTCGTAGTATTGCGAGTTTCAGTCAGTTTCTTATCCTTCAACTCAAGTGTAATATCTGACGCTTGTGCCACTTCTTTGCTGTGGGTTACGACGATGACACATTTACCTGTTTTCTGGGCAAGTGATTTGAGCAGTTCGATAATATCTCCAGCAGTTTTAGGGTCTAGATTTCCTGTTGGTTCATCAGCTAGAATAACTGGAGCTTCTGATACCAAACTACGAGCAATAGCAACACGTTGCTGTTGACCACCTGATAACTGGAGAACATTCCGCTTGATCTGACTTTCATCTAAACCAAGTTCAAGAAGCGTATCCTTGCTTGCCTTTTTGTTGACCAAGCGGATATTTTCCAGTGGAGAAAGATAATCTATCAAGTTATAATTTTGAAAGACCAGGGAAATATGGTGCATGCGATGGTAGGAATAGCCCTTCTTACGAATGTCCTCTCCTTGGAAAAGGATAGAACCTTCAACAGGACTATCTAGACCAGCAAGTAGGGACAAGAGAGTGGATTTTCCTGCTCCTGACTCACCAATAATACTGTAAAATTTCCCGGGTTCAAAATTATAATTGATCTGATATAGGACTGCTTCAGCAGTGTTCTTATAACGGTAGGTAACATCTTGTAATTGTAATAAAGTCATGATTTCTCCTTCTTAACTAATAGATGATAAAATTTCTTTCGGTGATTTTCTAAATAAGAATAGGAAACAAAAGGCTACAGATAAGCAACTAATCAATAACAGAAAGACATAGGATTCTGCAAAGGATAGGATGTTGGTTGATAAACTGCTTGCTTTGGCTAGCGTGTCTTGTAGAGTTGCCTGATCTCCACTGGCTAGAACAGTTTGGAGCAGATAGGATGTAATGGCATTTCCAGCGATAAAGGATGGAAGCAAAGCTCCGAGAGATACCAAAACTACCTCTAAACAGAACTGTAGGAAAATCGAGCTCTTGCCTTTTCCAAGTGCAAGTAAAATTCCCACTTCGTAGACCCTTTCTCTCAACCAGAGAGATAAGACCAGAATTAAGGCTCCGGCTCCTGCTATCAACATTCCATAAAGGAAAATGGTCAGAAAGGTTTGGAAGGTAGCAACTGAGTCTTTGATTTGTTCAAAGGCCTTGTTTTCCTTCTCGACTTGGTAGCCTTGATTCTCCAAAACCAAGTTTTCTACCTGATTCATGAGTCCGTCCATTTCCTTAGGATTTTCTACATAAAAGCGTGCTGCACTGACTAGAGATTCACCATTTCCTAAAAGAGTTTGGCTACTTTCATAGTCTGTAAAGACCTGATTTTCACTGAAGTCAGAAGACAAACCTGTAAATTTCTCTTGTTTTTTACCAGAAAAGATGCCGACAATCTCAAACTCTACTGTTTGTCCTTTGCCAGCTTCTGACTGACCAGCTTCTAAGGTAATCTTATCATGAAGGGAAAGACTATTCTTCTTAGCCAACTCTTCGTGGATGATGATTTTCTTTGAATCCCCTTTTTGAAGATGTCGCCCTTCTTTTAAGTTGAAAGCCGAGCTGGTAAAGGTAACATCCTTAGATGAATCTTCAAGAGCCGTTAAGCTAACCAAGTTCTTGTCCGCAGCTGACAAATCATCACGTTCCACGCTCTGCTCGCCACTCACTGCTTCCTTGTCTTTTAGTTTTGCGACCGTCTCGAGTTCAGGAGAAACATTTTCCAGTCCCTTAATCTTGCTTACAGATGCTAACTCTGATAACTTGAAAGTCTGACCATTTTCTATCTTCTTAATAGAAAAAGATGTGTTGAGTGATTTGTAAAGATTGGTTTCAACTGTTTTGTTGGACTTCATCAGAGTCAAACAGGCCGAAATTCCAGCCAATAGGACCAATAAAATCAGAAATAAAATAAAACTTCTCAGTCGTTTTCTGCTGACATAAGCCCAAGCTCTTTGGATTGGATTCATTCGTCACCTCCATATTTGTAAGACTATTATAAAATCCAAATATGAAATGTTTATGAAATACAAAAAAAGAGCAAAATTTTTTTGCTCTACTTGAATTATATGAAAACAAAAGAGCTAGCCTAAGCTAACTCTTATCCTATGCGGAGAGAGGGACTTGAACCCTCACGACCTAAAGCGGTCACAGGATCCTTAGTCCTGCGCGTCTGCCAATTCCGCCATCCCCGCGTCGATTACTTTACTAGTATATCAACTTTTAGGATGCTTGTCAACACTTTTTTTCAATTTTTTTCATTTCATCAACCAAATTACTCTGAAAATTCATTTAGATTTTCATCTACTAACTTAGCTCCGAGTGTATTTTTGAAATGACCTAGGGCAAATTGATGATTTTCAGGCCAGATAGATGCAACAGCCGGTTTAACAATCTCGATGTCATATCCTAGATTATAGGCATCTATAGCTGTATGCAGGACACAGATATCCGTCAAAACTCCGGTTAAAATAACTGTAGAAATTCGACGCTCTCTCAAACGGATATCTAGGTCAGTACCCGAAAAAGCTGAGTAATGACGTTTATCCATCCAAAAGACACGACTGTCTGAACCATGCTCTTGATAAAAGACCCCCAAATCTCCGTATAAATTCCGTCCACTAGTCCCAATCAAATTGTGAGGAGGAAACAGCTTGCTTTCTGGATGGAAACAATCGTTTTCTTCGTGAGCATCAATGGTAAAGAAGATGTAATCTCCTCGTTCAAAAGCTAGTCGAGTTACCTTGCTGATGGCATCCGAAATCGCCTGAGCTGGAGCGCCTGCTGTCAATTTTCCACTATCAGCAACAAAATCTTCTGTATAATCAATCGAAATCAAAGCCTTAGTCATTAGTAATCTCTTTTCTTCACTTCTTCAAAAATATCTGAAATCAAAACCTTAAGGTAGGTTCCCTTCATTCCAAGTGAGCGACTTTCAATAATCCCTGCAGACTCAAGTTTACGAAGGGCATTGACAATCACAGAACGAGTGATTCCGATACGGTCTGCAATCACAGACGCAGTCAACTGCCCTTCATTTCCATTTAATTCCCCTAAAATTGCTGAAACAGCACGGAGTTCGGAGTAAGAAAGGGTATTAACCGCCATGGTAACAGCAGTACGGCGACGGATATTTTTCTCATCTTCTTCACGCTGGAAATTAAGGAGTTGAATTCCAACAACGGTACTCGCAATCTCAACAAGAATCAAGTCTTCGTCTTCGAATTTTTTATCATTGCGCCAAATAATCAAAGAACCAAGTCGAATCCCTGATACATGAATCGGTGCAATAGTCGTCAAACCATCTGGAAAGTCGGCACGACTTTCCACAGGGAAAATACTTAAATCATGATCAACTGTCAGATTGGCTTCTGTATCGTAGATCATGTTCGCACCTTGAATGTAGTCATCTGGGAAAATCTTAGTTTGGAAGAACTGCTCTACACGATCTGTATTGGTTTTGTAACGCATAAAATAACCAAGGAGACGTCCCTTGCTATTGACGATACAGGCGTTACAGTCAATAATATCTGCCAATTGACGGGTAATCGCATTGTAGGGAAGTTCTTCCTGCAACTGCTCCTCTGAGCGCTTCAGGATAGAAGTAATTTTTCTAGTTTTTTCTAATAAATGTGCCATTTTTCACCTCGAATTTAATCGCTATCATTATAACATAAACAGCTTGAATTTTCAATTATTATCTGAAAATTGCTTATTTAATTGCAATTTGAAAAAACAAGAATATTTTTAATTAAATTGCTTCTTTTCTATTGACAAGCCCCTTATTTTTGTGTATTATAATATTACAAGAAGATAATATATCTATTTTATTTATCTTTCTTTTTCCATTCGGTCTCCTTATATAAAAAAGCGATTCATTTTGAACCGCTTTTTCTTATTTATCGCCCTTGTTACGAATCACAAAGCCTGTTTTCTTTTCGCTTGAAGTATTGCGTGGTTTTTTATTATCCTTACGGTAACGTTTTTCCTTATCAAAACGATCGTTGCCACGACTTCCTTTTTTGAAATCATCACGACGACCATTGCCACGGCGATTATCACGACGGTCATCTCCACGACGACCTCCCTTAGCGTTACCACCGAAGCCATTACCTGATGGTTTAAATGGCAGTGGTTTTTCACGTGCAATCTCCACTTCAGGAAGACTATCTGGGTCTTGAACAGTCAGACTCAAGATATACATTGCCAATTCTTCTGGAGTAAATTCGGCAGCTAGCTTACGAGCATCCTTACCAAATTTCTCAAAGTTGGCACGGATAGTCTCATCTGCAAAATCACGTTCGATTTTCTTGAGAGCTACGTGTTTTTTTGCTTGAAATGCTTCTTCTGCACTTGCAGGTTTGAGACCTTTCATGCGTTTTTTAGTCAAGTTTTCAATGATTTGGAGGTAACCCATTTCATTTGGTGAAACGAAGGTAATAGACTGACCTGACTTACCAGCACGACCTGTACGACCGATACGGTGAACATAGCTTTCAGGATCTTGTGGAATATCGTAGTTATAGACATGGGTCACACCTGAAATATCCAAGCCACGCGCTGCAACGTCTGTCGCAACCAAAACATCAAGATTGCCATTTTTAAAGTCACGAAGGACACGAAGACGTTTGTTTTGGTCTAGGTCGCCATGAATTCCTTCTGCACGGAAGCCACGGATTTTCAAACCACGAGTCAATTCATCTACACGGCGTTTGGTACGACCAAATACGATAGCAAGTTCTGGTTGTTCCACATCCATGAGACGAGTCATGGTATCAAATTTTTCTTGTTCTTTAACACGGATATAGTATTGGTCAACCAATTCTGTTGTTAATTCCTTAGCAGCAATCTTCACATGCTCAGGTTCTTTCATAAACTGAACACCGATACGTTTGATGGCATCTGGCATAGTTGCTGAGAAAAGCAAAGTTTGACGGTTTTTAGGGACACGAGAAATGATAGCTTCGATATCTTCAAGGAAGCCCATGTTGAGCATTTCATCTGCTTCGTCAAGGATGAGGGTTTCAATATCTTGTAATTTCAAGGCCTTGCGTTTAATCAAGTCCAAGAGGCGACCAGGTGTTCCCACCACGATATGGGCACCAGATTTAAGAGCCTTAATTTGTTTTTCAATGCTTGATCCGCCATATACTGAACGGACTTTAACTCCCTTACTACGACCAAAGCGGAACAATTCCTCCTGACTTTGGACAGCAAGTTCACGTGTTGGAGCGATAACCAAAGCTTGGATGGTCGCTTCTTCTGTACGGATTTTTTCAAGGGTAGGCAAGCCAAAGGCTGCAGTTTTTCCTGTACCAGTCTGAGCTTGACCGATAACGTCCTTGCCTTCAAGGGCCAAGGGAATGGTTTGTTCTTGGATCGGACTGGCTTCTACAAAACCAGCTTTTTCAATCTCTGCTAGCAAATCAGCAGACAAGTTTAATTCATTAAATTTCACGTTCTTCTTCTTTCTAAAGGTGGTGCGAAGCCACCCTATAGGGCTTAGTTTATACTTTTCTTTTTATGACGTATTTTCATATACTGGATACAAAATCGTGTTGCTTCTTTTCCACAAAAGAAAAGTACTGTTTTCTTTGCAACCTATCTAGTATAACACAAGAGAGAAGCAAAAGATAGCCTAATCCATCGATAAAGTCATGTAAACGATTTTTCTGAGAAAATGAGGATGAAATTTCCACTATTTCATAAACTTTTTTAAAGCGTAGCAGAATTGTGCAAAAGTTTTTTTCTTGTGCTAGAATGAAATGCGAATAGGAGGAAGATAAATGTTAACTTATGATTTAATCGTTATCGGATTTGGTAAAGCTGGTAAAACACTAGCTGGTAAATTGGCTTCAGCTGGCAAAAAAGTTGCCCTCATTGAACGTAGCAAAGCTATGTACGGTGGAACTTGTATCAACATTGGTTGCATCCCAACTAAAACTTTGCTAGTTGCTGCTGAGAAAGACTTGTCTTTTGAAGAAGTCATTGCTACTAAAAACACTATCACTGGTCGCCTCAACGGTAAAAACTATGCGACTGTTGCTGGTACAGGCGTCGATATCTTTGATGCGGAAGCTCACTTCCTTTCAAATAAAGTCATCGAAATCCAAGCTGGTGATGAAAAGAAAGAACTGACTGCTGAAACAATCGTCATCAACACTGGTGCTGTTTCAAACGTCTTGCCAATCCCTGGACTTGCTACAAGCAAAAACGTCTTTGACTCAACAGGTATCCAAAACTTGGACAAATTGCCTCAAAACCTTGGAGTCCTTGGTGGTGGAAATATCGGTCTTGAATTTGCCGGCCTTTACAACAAACTTGGAAGCAAGGTTACAGTCCTAGATGCCTTGGATACTTTCCTACCTCGTGCAGAACCTTCCATTGCAGCGCTTGCTAAACAATACATGGAAGAAGACGGTATTGAATTGCTTCAAAATATCCGTACTACTGAAATTAAAAATGACGGTGACCAAGTGCTTGTCGTAACTGAAAATGAAACTTACCGTTTCGATGCCCTTCTTTACGCAACTGGACGCAAACCAAATGTAGAACCACTTCAACTTGAAAATACAGATATTGAACTAACTGAACGTGGTGCTATTAAAGTAGACAAACATTGTCAAACAAACGTTCCTGGTGTCTTTGCAGTTGGAGATGTCAACGGTGGCCTTCAATTTACTTACATCTCACTTGATGATTTCCGTGTTGTTTACAGCTACCTTGCTGGAGATGGCAGCTACACACTTGAAGACCGTCTCAATGTACCAAACACCATGTTTATCACACCTGCTCTTTCACAAGTTGGTTTGACGGAAAGCCAAGCAGCTGATTTGAAACTTCCATACGCTGTTAAGGAAATTCCTGTTGCAGCCATGCCTCGTGGTCACGTAAACGGAGACCTTCGCGGAGCTTTCAAAGCTGTTGTTAATACTGAAACAAAAGAAATTCTTGGAGCAAGCATCTTCTCAGAAGGTTCTCAAGAAATCATCAACATCATCACTGTTGCTATGGACAACAAAATTCCTTACACTTACTTCACAAAACAAATCTTCACTCACCCAACCTTGGCTGAGAACTTGAATGACTTGTTTGCGATTTAATACTCTTCGAAAATCAAATTCAAACCACGTCAGCGTCGCCTTACCGTACTCAAGTACAGCTTGCGGCTAGCTTCCTAGTTTGTTCTTTAATTTTCATTAAGTATAAGTTCAAATCTCATCTTAACTAACAGCCCTCTGTGGGCTGTTTTTACTTCTGCGGAACCTCAAATCCGTCTTTTCCCTCTTTTATGATATAATAGAAATATGAAATTAAAAACTACTTTAGGCCTTCTTGCTGGGCGTTCTTCCCACTTCGTTTTAAGTCGTCTTGGCCGTGGAAGTACGCTCCCTGGAAAAGTCGCCCTTCAATTTGATAAAGATATTTTACAAAATCTAGCTAAGAACTACGAGATTGTCGTGGTCACTGGAACCAACGGGAAAACCCTGACAACTGCCCTTACTGTCGGCATTTTAAAAGAGGTTTATGGTCAAGTTCTGACCAACCCAAGTGGTGCCAACATGATTACAGGGATTGCGACAACCTTCTTAACAGCCAAGTCTTCTAAAACTGGGAAAAATATTGCCGTCCTAGAAATCGACGAAGCCAGTCTATCTCGTATCTGTGACTATATCCAGCCAAGCCTTTTTGTCATCACTAATATCTTCCGTGACCAGATGGACCGCTATGGTGAGATTTACACAACTTACAAGATGATTTTGGATGCCATTCGTAAGGTGCCTACTGCCACTGTTCTCCTTAATGGAGACAGTCCACTTTTCTACAAGCCAGCTATTCCAAATCCTGTTCAGTATTTTGGTTTTGACTTGGAGAAAGGTCCAGCCCAGCTGGCTCACTATAATACCGAAGGAATCCTCTGTCCTGACTGCCAAGGAATCCTCAAATATGAGCATAATACCTATGCAAACTTGGGTGCCTATATCTGTGAAAGCTGTGGATGTAAACGTCCTGATCTAGACTATCGCTTGACAGACTTGGTTGAGTTGACCAACAATCGCTCTCGCTTTGTCATCGATGGACAAGAATACGGTATCCAAATTGGTGGTCTCTACAATATCTACAACGCCTTAGCTGCGGTTGCCATCGCCCGTTTCCTCGGCGCAGATTCGCAACTAATCAAGCAGGGATTTGATAAGAGCCGTGCTGTCTTTGGACGCCAAGAAACCTTCCATATCGGGGACAAAGAATGTACCCTCGTCTTGATTAAAAATCCAGTTGGTGCAACCCAAGCTATCGAAATGATCAAACTAGCTCCTTATCCATTTAGCCTATCAGTCCTCCTTAACGCTAACTATGCAGACGGTATTGATACCAGCTGGATTTGGGATGCTGATTTTGAACAAATCACTGACATGAACATTCCTGAAATCAACGCTGGCGGTGTTCGCCATTCTGAAATTGCACGTCGCCTCCGAGTGACAGGCTATCCAGCTGAGAAAATCACTGAAACAAGCAATCTGGAACAAGTTCTTAAGACAATTGAGAACCAAGACTGCAAGCATGCTTATATTCTGGCTACCTATACTGCTATGCTGGAATTCCGCGAACTGCTGGCTAGTCGTCAGATTGTTAGAAAGGAGATGAACTAATGGTTTATACTTCACTTTCCTCAAAAGCTGGCAATTACCCCTATCAGCTCAACATTGCCCACCTCTACGGAAACCTCATGAATACCTATGGGGATAACGGGAACATCCTCATGCTCAAGTATGTGGCTGAAAAACTGGGAGCCCATGTGACCGTTGACATCGTTTCACTTCATGATGATTTCGATGAAAATCACTACGACATTGCCTTTTTCGGTGGCGGTCAAGATTTTGAACAAAGTATCATTGCAGACGACCTACCTGCTAAAAAAGAGAGCATTGACAACTACATCCAAAACGACGGTGTGGTTCTGGCTATCTGCGGTGGTTTCCAACTATTGGGTCAATATTATGTTGAAGCTTCAGGGAGACGCATCGAAGGACTAGGGGTCATGGGCCACTACACGCTCAACCAGACCAATAACCGTTTTATCGGGGACATCAAGATTCATAATGAAGATTTCAATGAAACCTACTATGGATTTGAGAATCATCAGGGCCGTACCTTCCTCTCAGATGATCAAAAACCACTGGGACAGGTTGTCTATGGAAATGGAAATAACGAAGAAAAAGTCGGCGAAGGGGTTCATTATAAGAATGTCTTTGGTTCCTACTTCCACGGACCTATCCTCTCTCGTAATGCCAATCTGGCTTATCGCCTAGTCACTACCGCCCTCAAGAAGAAATATGGTCAGGACATTCAACTCCCTGCTTATGAGGACATTCTCAGCCAAGAAATCGCTGAAGAATACAGCGACGTCAAAAGCAAGGCTGACTTTTCTTAAACAAAAGGAAATTATATCAAAGAACTCTGTTATCTTGTCAGAGTTCTTTTTGTCTGTTCTTTTACCCTTCTCCCTTGCATTTTCTCTCTTTTTTTGCCAAAATAGAGGGGTAGAAAGAAGGTAGCATATGTCTAAATTACAACAAATCGTAACATATCTTGAATCAGAAAAACTAGACGTCGCTGTCGTATCTGACCCCGTCACAATCAATTACCTCACTGGCTTTTACAGTGATCCCCACGAACGCCAAATGTTCCTCTTTGTCCTAGCTGATCAGGAACCTCTCCTCTTTGTCCCAGCCCTTGAGGTTGAACGTGCAAGCAGCACTGTTTCCTTCCCGGTTGTGGGCTATGTGGATTCTGAAAATCCATGGCAAAAAATGAAACATGCTCTTCCACAACTTGACTTCAAACGTGTAGCTGTTGAGTTTGACAATCTCATCTTGACCAAATACCATGGCTTGAAATCAGTTTTTGAGACTGCTGAGTTTGACAACCTCACACCTCGCATCCAACGCATGCGCCTCATCAAATCTGCTGACGAAGTGCAAAAAATGATGGTTGCAGGTCTCTATGCGGACAAGGCTGTTAAGGTTGGTTTTGACAATATTTCTCTTGATAAGACTGAGACAGATATTATTGCCCAAATTGACTTTGCCATGAAACGTGAAGGCTATGAAATGAGTTTTGATACCATGGTCTTGACTGGTGATAATGCTGCAAATCCACACGGTATTCCAGCAGCTAATAAGGTTGAAAATGATGCTCTTCTCCTCTTTGACCTCGGTGTTCTGGTCAACGGCTATGCATCAGATATGACTCGTACAGTCGCTGTTGGTAAACCTGACCAATTCAAGAAAGACATTTACAACTTGACTCTTGAAGCCCAACAAGCTGCTCTTGACTTTATCAAGCCAGGTGTGACTGCCCATGAAGTGGACCGCGCTGCCCGTGAGGTCATCGAAAAAGCTGGTTACGGCGAATACTTCAACCACCGTCTCGGTCATGGTATCGGTATGGATGTCCATGAATTCCCATCTATCATGGAAGGAAACGACATAGTCATCGAAGAAGGCATGTGCTTCTCTGTTGAACCAGGTATCTATATCCCTGGTAAAGTCGGTGTTCGTATTGAAGACTGCGGTGTTGTTACCAAGGATGGCTTTGACCTCTTTACAAGCACCAGCAAAGACTTGCTTTATTTTGATTAATATTCATCTAATACTCAATAAAAATCAAAGTGCAAACTAAGAAACTAGCCGTAGGTTGCTCAAAACACTGTTTTGAGGTTGTAGATAAGACTGATGAAGTCAGCTCAAAACACTGTTTTGAGGTTGTGGATAGAACTGACGAAGTCAGTAACCATATCTACGGCAAGGCGACGTTGACGCGGTTTGAAGAGATTTTCGAAGAGTATAAAATCTTCCCACAATAAAACGCATAGTATCAAAATTTTTCAACACCTGATACTATGCGTTTTTCTTATTTGAAAGACTTTTGACTCAGCCTCTTTACTTAATCTTCTTGATACTTTGACTAAGGATAAATCCTACAATCATCCCTACCATATTTTGCATGAAATTTGGTAAAATTTCTGGTAGGGCTGCAGCCCAGCCATTCATCAAAGTAGAACCTAAGGCGTAGCCCCCTACCATGGCAACAGTTGCTAAGATAAGGCCTAGCCACTGAGTTTTTCCTTTAAATCCTGCGAAAAATCCCTGCAAGCCATGGTTGACCAAGCTAAAGAACATCCACTGAGGATAGCCTGATAAGAGGTCAATCAAGAAACCTGCTAGTCCTCCGACTACAGCCCCTTCACGACTACCAAAGTAGAAGGCCGTAAAGAAGACACCCGCATCTAAAAGAGTTAAAATGCCTGTCGGTGTTGGAATTTTTAAGAAATAACCTAGAACCACAGAGAGGGCGGTTAAGAGGGATACAAGGGCGATTTTAGTTGTTTTGGTTTGCTTCATATTGTCTTACTCCATACTGATCTGCTTGTGCAATAGAACGATAAACGAAATCCTTAGAGCTTTCTACTGCTGGTAAAAGTTCATCACCTTTAACCAAGTGACTGGCAATGCTAGAGGCAAAGGTACAACCTGCACCAGCATTTTGCCCTTGAATGACAGGATTTTCTAGGACTGTAAAGTTTTGTCCATCATAAAAGACATCTACAGCCTTGTCCTGACTAAGGCGATTGCCTCCCTTGATAATGACTGCTGGCGCTCCTAATTCATGCAATTTCTGCGCTGCAGCTTTCATGTCTTCCAAGGTTTTGATTTCCTGACCAGTCAATAATTCTGCTTCAGGAAGATTAGGCGTAATCACACTGACATAAGGGAAAAAGCGAATCAACTCTTGACAGAGTTCACTTACAGCTACGTCGTGTGTTTCCTTGCAGACCAAGACAGGGTCCAGAACCACAGGCACTCCTGGGCATTGCTTGATAAAGTCCAAGGCCTTCTCAGCCACACTGACAGTTGGTAGAAGACCAATCTTAATCCCCCCAAACTCCACATCACGCAAGCTATCTAATTCATGTTGAAAAATGGTATCGTCAGTTGGAAAGACTTCAAAGCCCTTTTCCGTCAAGGCTGTCAAACAAGTCACTGCTACAAAGCCATGCAAGCCGTTCAAGGTATAAGTAGCCAAATCAGCTGACAAACCACCACCACTAAAAATATCATTTCCAGAAAGTGCTAAAATACGATTATTCTTCATAACGAATCTCCTTTAAATATAAACCATTTGGTGCTGCAGTGGGACCTGCAAGCTGCCTGTCCTTTTTCTCCAAGATGAGGTCAATCTGCTCTACTGGCATGCGGTTATTGCCGATTTTAAGCAGTGTCCCCACCATATTACGAATCTGCTTATACAAGAAACCATTTCCTGAAAAGGTAAAGGTCAAAAACTGGCCTGTCTCATCAACCCTAAGACTAGCTTCTGTGATGGTGCGAACCTTATCCTCTACACTAGTCCCAGAGGCTGTAAAGCCGGTGAAATCATGAGTGCCTTCTAATTTTTTGATAGCCTCCCGCATCCGTTCCACATCAAGCGGATAAGGAAAGTGGGTGGCATAGTGACGGCGCATCGGATTTTTGGGACGGCCCCTATCCACGATAAACTCATAGGTCTTACTGTGCTTAGCATAACGGCAATGAAAATCATCCGCCACAAGCTCAATCGAAATCACATCAATATCTTCAGGGGACTGAGTGTCTAGAGCAAAACGGAGCTTCTCCTCATCCATTTGATAAGGCAGGTTAAAATGAATAACCTGTCCCAGGGCATGAACCCCACTATCTGTCCTACCAGCACCGTGAACAGTAATGGCTTGCCCTTTATTTAACTTGGTCAAGGTTTTTTCAATTTCTTCCTGAACACTACGCGCATGAGGCTGGCGCTGAAAACCAGCAAAGGCGTAACCATCATAGGAAATAGTTGCTTTATATCTTGTCATAACTTCTATTTTATCAAGAAATTAGTCTGTAAACAAGGCCCTAAATCAAATAGTGTCTGGGTACAAAAATCCAAAAAAGAAAAACTTAGGAAACCAATCCTAAGCTCTCTTTTGAAGTAGGTACATGACAAAGATAGAGGTTACAATTAACCAAGATCCTAAGATAGCAAAGACCAACATCCCATTGTGAGTTAATAAGCCAATTGCACCTAGAACGAATGGAGTCGTAAAGGCTCCGAAACTACAGCCTAAAACTGCAAATGAGGTTGCTTGATTGAGGAGTTTAGCTGGAATTCTTTCAGAGACAAGTTGAAAGACCGTCGTCAAGGCTACACTATAGGCAAAACCAGCCAGAATACTCCCTGCCACTACCACCCACAAGGATGGAGACAAGGCAATCACAATTTGCCCTAAGCCAAAGGTAATACCAGACCAGAGGAGCAGTTTCTCTTTAAAGATAGAAATCAAGAAAGAGAAACTCACACCAGCCACAATCCCAATTAACTGCATGACACTAAGAACAAAACTAGATAACTGGGCATCTCCCAGTCCTCTTTCCACCATCAAACTTGGAATACGAATAGTAATAGCCGTATTGGTACAAACTACAACTGCCGCTTCGATAGCTAGGATAAAAATCAAGCCCTTCATTTCCCGAGTTAAGCGACTTGCTTCCTTCGATTTTTTCTTAACTTCTTTCTTCTCTTTTCCATAAGGAACAAAGAGCAAATAAAGGATCAGCACCAAAAATCCAGCACTATAGGCTAGGAAGGTAGCTGTCCAACCAAAGGACAACAACTGACCGACTGCCAAGGTAATGAGAGAAGCTCCTACTACCTCTGCAGAGCCACGTAGCCCCAACATCTGAATCCGCGTTTTGCCTTGATAACGTTCACTGATAATCGAAATAGCCTTGGCATTGATCATCCCAACACCCAAACCAAAAAGAATCCGTGTTCCAAAGACAAAAGGATAGGCTTGGTACCAAAAAGGAGCCGTTCCACTCAGTGATAAAATTAACAAGCCCAAACTAATCTGTAAGCGCTCAGGAAATATTTTTTCTAGGAAACCATTTAATAGCAACATAATCATGATTCCAAAGGAAGGCAAGCTAGCCAAGAGCTCAATTTGTTCCTTAGGATAACCTTGATAATAGTCAAACATGGCTGGCAGGGCACTCGAGATGGAAAAGGAGGTAATCAAAACGAGGGAGAGAGCCAAAATACTGGCCCGTTCTAAAAATTGTTTCATGAAATCTCTTTCTATATTTTCTCTTAATCTTCTACTCTTTTGATACTTATCAAACAAGCAAGAAAAGAAGAAGCCTCTTTGGTGTATAGACTCCTTCTTAAACTCGAAAATGAATCCCTTGTGTCTTATACTCAATGAAAATCAAAGAGCAAACTAGGAAGCTAGCCGCAGGTTGCTCAAAGCACTGCTTTGAGGTTGTAGATAGAACTGACGAAGTCAGCTCAAAACATGGTTTTGAGGTTGTAGATGAAACTGACGAAGTCAGTAACTATATATACGGCAAGGCGAAACTGACGTGATTTGAAGAGATTCTCGAAGAGTATTAGGATGATTTTCTCTTGATTTGCTTAATAAAGTAGAAGATAAATCCTGCCACCATATAAGCAACAAAGATAATCAGACACCACTTGAACACGACATCCCAACCCTTGTTCACATTCAAAAAGAAGTACGGGAAGGGACTGACCTTAGAATTAGGAACATCAAGTTTCAATACCAAGCCATTAAAAAGAGCAAAAATCATATACAGCAAGGGTAAAATCGTCCACACAATTGGGTCCCAAATCTTGTATTGACCCTGTTTGTCAAAAAAGAGGGTATCTGCTAAAAACCAGAGGGGAACGATATAGTGGCAAAGGAAATTTTCTAGAGTATAGAAATTAGTCGCAATAGGCGCTAAAAGGAAATGGTAAATCACACAGGTAATCATGATACTCATGGTGACCCCACCTTTTAAGCGCAAGAGACTTGGTCTTTGCCAGTTTTCACCTAAACGGCTCATAACCTTTAGGAGATAGAGCGTAAAAATCGCGACTAAAAGGTTGGACAGAACCGTATAATAGAGTAACATCCCAAATCCACCATGCTTGGCGATTTCAAGATAAACTCCCGTAAAAGCCGCTAGAAACAAGAAGATACGGCTATAAAATACAAGTTTATAGTGTTTTGACATGCTTAAATTTTCTTCACAAACTCTGATTTGAGTTTCATGGCACCGAAGCCATCGATTTTACAGTCGATATTGTGGTCGCCTTCTACGATGCGGATATTCTTCACGCGCGTCCCTTGTTTCAAATCTTTTGGCGCACCTTTTACTTTTAAGTCCTTGATGAGAGTTACTGTATCACCGTCAGCCAATTTATTCCCGTTGGCATCGATAGCAACAAGACCCTCTTCTACATCTGCAACTTCAGCAGGATTCCACTCATAAGCACACTCTGGGCAAACCAGTAGGGCACCGTCTTCGTAGACATACTCTGAGTTACATTTTGGGCAATTTGGTAGGTTGTTCATGGTTTCTCCTTATCATCATTCACTATTCTTTGAAAATCAAAATTTCTCGAACAGCAACTATTATACCTTAAAATCAGCATTTTGACAAATATAGAAAAAAACCGATATCAATCTATCGGCTTTTCTACATCTACATTCTTTTTTTAGCTTCTGCTTTGATTTTTTCAACTACTTCTTGAATGTTCAAGCCAGTTGTATCAAGGTAGACAGCATCCTCTGCTTGTTTGAGAGGCGAAGTCTCACGATGACTATCCTTGTAGTCACGCGCAGCAATTTCCTCTTTTAGAGTTTCAAGGTCTGTTTCAATTCCCTTGGCAATATTTTCCTTGTAACGGCGCTCTGCTCTCTCATCGACTGAAGCTACTAGGAAAATTTTCAATTCTGCTTGTGGCAATACAACAGTCCCAATATCGCGACCGTCCATGACAATCCCACCTTGCTGGGCAATCTCTTGTTGGAGAGAAACTAGTTTCTCTCGTACTTCAGGAATTGCTGCAATAGCTGAAACATGATTGGTCACTTCATTTTCACGGATAGGATGGGTAATATCCACATCTCCTACAAAGACAAGTTGTTCTCCAGTTTCTGAGCGTCCAAAACTGATTGGATGCTGGTCCAATAAGGCTAAAAGTTCTTCAACTTGTTCAACTCCTAATTGGTTCCTGAGAGCCATGTAGGTCGCTGCACGATACATAGCACCTGTATCTAGGTAGGTGAATCCAAAATCCTTGGCAATAATCTTTGCGACCGTACTCTTGCCACTTGAAGCAGGACCGTCAATAGCAATTTGAATCGTCTTCATTTATGACTCCTATCTAGTCTTAATCACATCTCCAGGATTAGCAAACCAAGATCCTGTAGCCATATGGCCAGGATTCAAAGCCTCTAACTGAGCAATCGAGATTCCTGCACGAGCGGCAATAGCTGCTTCTCCTTCTCCAGCCATAACTTTTGTAGTTCCTTCTGGATCAGTTGGATGTTCTGAGCTACTAGATGACTCTTCTACCTTCTCCTCTGAACTAGAAGATGCCTGCTCTGAACTACTACTAGAAGTAGAAGAAACTTGCTCTACTTTTGTATCTGAATCGTGAAAATCTTTCAAGGCTGCTGTGCGATTACTCCCACCCGATGAAAGATAGATAAGAACAATAATCATCACGACTACAATCACAAAGAAAATACTTGCTAAAATAGTCAAGATACGATTAGCCAGCACTCCTCCACCTTGTTCTCTCTTACGACGTTCTGATCTTGTTTCTTCCTGATTCTCATAAATATCTTCTTGCCACGGTTCTTTTGCCATACCTTACTCCTTGTTTTTTTTTACTTTTCTTATTACAATATAAATATGAAAATCACACTTATACCTGAACGTTGCATTGCCTGTGGGCTTTGCCAAACTTATTCTGAATTATTTGATTACCACGATAATGGAATCGTGCGTTTTTACGATGACCCTGACCAACTAGAAAAAGAAATCTCTCCTAGTCAGGACGTCGTAGAAGCTGTTAGAAACTGTCCGACACGTGCCTTGATTAAAGATTAACTCTAACATCGATAAGAACGTTCCACTCCTTCTAGTTTAGCATATTTCCATGCAAAATTATAGTCTTTTCTCTTTATTTTTTTCTGTAAGATCAGGAAGGTCACTTTTTTCTTTGACGAGATAAAGTGGTCTTTTTTTAGTCTCTAGATAAATCTTACTGATATACTTGCCGAGAATCCCAATGGTCAAGAGTTGAATCCCTCCGAGAAAGAGAATAACAGCCATCAGAGAGGTCCAACCTGATGTCGGATTGCCCAAAATGAGGGTCCGAACCACAACAAAAAAGGTCATAAGTAGAGAAATAAAACAAGATAGGAGACCTGCCACAAAGGCGATAATCAAGGGAAAATCTGAAAAATTAACAATCCCTTCAATGGAGTAGAAAAAGAGTTGCCTAAAACTCCAACTGGTCTTGCCAGCCTGCCTTTCGACATTTGGATAGTCCAGATAGTGGGTTTTAAAACCCACCCAGGCAAAGAGCCCCTTTGAAAAACGATTGGACTCGGTCAAAGCTAAAATAGCATCGACTACAGATCTTCTCATCATGCGAAAATCACGGACACCTGACGGCAAGGCTACTGGACTAATTTTTTGCATAAGACGATAAAAGAGATTAGCACAGAAACTGCGAAAGAAGGGTTCTCCCCCTCGACTGGTTCTGCGTGTTCCAACACAGTCCAAGTCTGCATTTTTGTCTAGTAGAGCTTTCATCTCAAGCAACATACTAGGAGGATCTTGGAGGTCTGCATCCATCACCACCACCAAATCTCCTGTCGCATATTGCAAGCCTGCATAGAGAGCTGCTTCTTTGCCAAAATTTCGAGAGAAAGAAATATAATGAACTGCCGGATTTTGCTCCCGATAGGACTTTAAGAGTTCCAAGGTCCCATCACTTGATCCATCGTCGACAAAGACATACTCGATTTCTGTCTCCAAATCTGGAAGTAAAGCTTCCAAAGCCTGATAAAAAAGAGGAAGTACTTCCTCTTCGTTTAAACAGGGGACAATGATTGACATCACCATCTTAGTCTTCAAATCCATTTGGATGCTTGCTTTGCCAACGCCATGCGTCTTCACACATTTGGGTGATGCCTAATTCTGCTTCCCAGCCGAGTTCTGCTTTGGCTTTTGCAGGATCTGAATAGCAGGCTGCGATATCCCCTGGGCGACGGTCTACGATACGGTAAGGAATTGGACGTCCCACCGCTTTTTCCATGTTTTGGATAATTTCAAGAACTGAGTAGCCTTTACCTGTTCCAAGGTTATAAACGTTTAGGCCTGAACCTTTTTGGATTTTTTTCAAAGCTGCAACGTGACCTTTAGCCAAATCGACAACGTGGATATAGTCACGAACACCAGTTCCGTCTTCCGTATCGTAATCATCTCCAAACACTTGCACTTGCTCTAATTTTCCAACGGCTACTTGAGTCACATATGGCAAGAGGTTGTTTGGAATACCATTTGGATTTTCTCCTAGGTCTCCACTTTCATGAGCTCCGATTGGGTTAAAGTAACGAAGCAAGACCACATTCCATTCTGAGTTTGCCTTGTAGATATCGGTCAAAATTTCCTCAAGCATGAGTTTGGTACGGCCATATGGATTGGTCACTGAAAGTGGGAAATCTTCCAAGATTGGCACTGTATGAGGATCTCCGTAAACTGTCGCAGAAGAACTGAAAATGATGTTTTTACAGTTGTTTTCTTCCATGACCTTCAAAAGACTAACAGTTCCAGCGATATTATTGTCATAGTAGGCAAGAGGAATACGGGTAGATTCACCGACAGCCTTCAAGCCAGCAAAATGAATGACACCAGTTGGTTCTTCTTGCTTGAAAATATCTCTGAGTGTATCTGTGTCACGGATATCTGCCTCATAAAACGGAATTTCAACTCCTGTGATTCTTTCAACAACTTCTAAACTTTTTCTGTTACTATTAACAAGGTTATCCACCACAACAACTTGATGACCTGCTTGGATTAACTCAATAACAGTGTGGGTTCCGATAAAACCTGCTCCACCCGTTACCAAAATCTTTTCTTGCATCTTCTTTCCTCGATTCTCAGATTATTTTTTCTTATTTTACCATTTTTGATAGGGAATGTCATTTGCCATCCTAGAGGGTAGGATAAAATTTCAGTAAAATGCTTATACTCTTCGAAAATCTCTTCAAACCACGTCAACGTCGCCTTGCCATATATATGTTACTGACTTCGTCAGTTCTATCCACAACCTCAAAGCAGTGCTTTGAGCTGACTTCGTCAGTTCTATCCACAACCTCAAAGCAGTGCTTTGAGCAGCCTGCAGCTAGTTTCCTAGTTTGTTCTTTGATTTTCATTGAGTATTATTCGCTTTTTACTCGTTTGACATAGTTTTCAATTGGGTAGTTTAGAGGGTCCAAGGTCAACTCCTTGCCTTGAATCAGTTGAGCTAGATGGTAGCCAATGATAGGACCCGTTGTGAGGCCTGATGAACCTAGTCCACTGGCTGAATAGACACCTGACAATTCTGGAACCTCTCCAAAGAAAGGAGAGAAATCACTGGTATAGGCACGGATTCCCACACGTTCACCAGATGATTTCGCTTCTGCCAAGGTTGGGTAGTGAGGCAAGGCTGCCTCCTCCATTTTCTGGAGTAAAGTTTCATCTACCGTCAAATCAAATCCCATGTCATTTTCATGAGTAGCACCTAAGGACAATTTCCCACCTGCAAAAGGAATCAAATCCCACTCCCCTTCTGGCATAACAACAGGGTAAGCTTCCATGTCTTGGGCCAGCTGATAATCTCGGAGTTGCCCCTTTTGGGGACGAACATCTACTTCATAACCTAAAGGCTCTAACAGATGTCCCAACCAAGCTCCCGTCGCCAAAATAACCTGATCAAACACCTCTTCGTCAATCTGGTAACCCGATGTTAAAGGTGTCAGACTCACTTTTTCTTTGACCAGCTTGACCTGACTGGCTTCTAGCAAACGAGTCACCAAGAGTTGACCATCTACTCTCGCTCCACCAGAAGCATAGAGCAGACGGTCAAATCCCTGCAAACCAGGGAATAATTCGTTAGCTGATGCTTGGTCCAGAATGGCTAACCGGCCTATCAAAGGAGATTCTTCTCTACGCTGGAGGGCTAGTTGATAGAGTTCTTCCAACTTAGTTTTATCCTTTTTCAGGAGAAAGACTCCCGAACGCTGGTAAAAGTCAATTTCTTTCCCTGACTTCACTAAATCAGCCAACAAATCCACATAAAAGTCAGCCCCCAAGCGCGCCATTTTGTACCAGGCTTTATTGCGACGTTTGGAAAACCAAGGACTGATAATTCCCGCTGCGGCCTTGGTAGCCTGACCTTGTCCATGGTCAAAGACGGTTACTTCTAGGTCACTTTCTTTAGAGAGGTAGTAGGCAGCTGTTGCTCCCACAATTCCTGCTCCAATAATGGCAACTTTTTTCATTGTTTTCACTTTCTAACTAGATATGGTGGAAAGGATTGGTCGATGCTTGACTAGGTACAATATCAATTGTCCAGCCATTTTCAGCCTTCCATTGAGTAAGGAGTGCAGAAATTTTTTCCACAAAAAGCACTTCAATATAGTGACCTGGGTCCAATGCCAGTAACCCATCAGACAACATATCCTGGGCAGTGTGGTAGTAAATATCACCAGTGATATAGACATCTGCCCCCTTTGCCAAAGCATCCTTATAGAAAGACTGCCCACTTCCACCACAGATGGCCACTCTTGAAATAGGCTTCTGCAAATCGCTCTCTTGATAATGCACCATTCGAAGACTATCTAGACCAAAGACTTGCTTGACATTCTGGGCCAATTTCCCAAATGTCTGAGGCTGAACATTCCCAATACGTCCAATTCCACGTTCAGGACCTGTCTCCTGCAGATAAGTCGTTTCCTCGATACCTAGCATCTGACAGAACCAATCATTGAGGCCATTTTCAACGATGTCAATATTGGTATGGCTGACATAAACTGCGATGTCATGCTTTATCAAATCAATGTAAATCTGATTTTGTGGACGGCTAGCTACCAAATCCTTGATGGGACGGAAAATCGGCGCATGCTTGACAATAATCAAGTCTACACCCTTTTCAATGGCTTCAACCACCGTTTCTTCACGAATATCGAGAGCCACCATGACCCTTTGGATATCCTTGTCTAAAGTACCAATTTGCAGACCACGACTGTCTCCCTCCATGGAAAATTCCTGAGGGCAAAAGGCTTCATACGCATTAATCACTTCACTTGCTAACATGGAGAACCTCCTTGATGGCTTGAATTTTATCTACTAGAACTTGACGTTCTTCCAGATTTTTTTCTGGGATTTGTCCGAGGGCAAACTCTAGCTTAACAGCTTCTTTTTGCCATTTTTGGACAAAGACTGGACTGACCTCTTTGGACAAGAAGGGACCAAAGCGAACATCACTAGCTGATAGCTTCATTTGTCCTGCTTCCACCACCAAAATCTCGTAAAACTTGCCAGCCTCTTCTAAGATACTTTCAGCTACAATCTGAAATTCGTTCTCTTGTAGCCAGATACGCAAGTCGTCTTCACGATTATTGGGTTGGAGGATTAAACGCTCTACATTAGCTAACTTGTCCAAGCCTTCTTCTAAAATCCTGGCAATCAAACGACCACCCATACCAGCAATGGTAATGACCGATACCTTATCTGCCTCTTCAAAGGCTGCCAAGCCATTTGCTAAACGGACTTGGATTTTCTCCTTTAACCCGTGACTTTCAACATTTTTAACCGCGGACTGGTAGGGACCTTCTACAACCTCACCTGCAATGGCACTTTTGATTTGTCCTCTTTCGACCAACTCGATAGGCAGATAAGCATGGTCACTCCCCACATCTAGTAAAATGGCTCCCTGTGGCACAAAGGAAGCCACTAATTCTAATCTCTTTGAAATCATCTTCTCTCACTTTCCAAACTCTATTACCTCTTATTATACCACATTTCAGCTGGCAATCTTGTACCTAAAAAGACCGCAATCCACAGATTGCAGCCTTTCTTTATTTTCTAGCTTGGTAGCGACTGGTCAAAATGAAAATCACGGTAAAGACCAACATCATGACACCATAAACAGGTAATGTTTGTCCTGTTAAGGTTGAAATTTCAAGTAGTTTTTGAATTCTTGGGAAGAGAGCTGTAGCTAGGAAGCCTCCTACTGACCAAACAATCAAGAGGACACGCCATAGGGTAAATGGCATGCAGGCTCTAAATACGGATAAGAAACCAATTGACCCCAAGAGATAATAGAGTAGAGTTGAGATTTCTAACTCAGACCAACCTTGGCTACTTCCAAATATTTTCACAAAAAGAACGCTGAACACAACCATGAGAGCACTTGGTAGAGCACGAAGCATGGATCTTCTGAGGAAGTTTGGCTCAACAGGTTTGATATTTCGCTCAAAAGTCAGAACGAATGGTGGGAAACCTTCCACGAACTGGTCAATCATGGTAATCTGGATCGGAATGAAAGGGAAGATCAAGATCCACTCAGATCGTCCCAGAAGAGCACTGGCGATACAGATAACTGCGAGCAAGAAAGAATAGATGGTCTTTATCAAGAAAATCGGGGCGATATGGGCAATGTTATTGACCACGCGACGACCTTCAAAGAGAATCTCAGGAACATCATTAAAGTCTGAGTTCAAGAGAACCAGATTGGCAATCTGACGCGTCGCCGGATCCCCTTCCGCCATCACGATAGAACAATCCGCCTCACGAAGGGCGAGAATATCATTGACTCCGTCTCCTGTCATAGCTGTTGTATGCCCCGCTTTTTTCAGTGTTTGGATAATGAGTTTCTTTTGATGAGGAGAAACACGTCCGAAAATAGCTGTCTCCTCAGCCATAGTAATCAATTCCTCATCCGTGATTTTCGAGCAATCTACATAGCTGTGGTAGTCCGCAAAACCAGCCTTCTGAGCAATGCTGGATACAGTGACTGGATTGTCACCAGAGATAATCTTGAGCCCCACTTCCTGAGAACGGAGATAGTCCAGCGTCTCTGCTGCTCCCTCTCGAATCGGATCCAAGATCTCCAGCAAGGCTAGAGCCTGAATATCAGATGGTTTCTGTGGTTTGTGGTGGTCCAGTTTCTCCTGACTAAGAGCTAAGACCAAGACACGTGACCCTCTCTCCAAAGCCTCTCTGGCTTCTGGGACTTCAGAGTCCAGCAACATCTCAGGCGCTCCTAAGAAAACTGTCCCCAGACCTTCCAATTCCATAGCACCCCACTTGCGGTCGCTTGAGAAAGGAAGATTCGAAAGCATAGGATAGGCTACCCGGCCTTGAAAACGTTGGCGAATAGCTTGAGCTGTTGGATTTTTATCCTCACTATGGGCCATATAGCTTGTCAGGATTCTGGCAATAGCCTCTTCACCGTAAGTTTCCGTCAGTGGAAGAACAGCCTCCACCTGCATCTTTCCTTGGGTGATGGTGCCCGTCTTGTCCAGACAGAGCATATCCACGCGCGCCAAGGTCTCAACAGAGTACATCTCCTGTACCAAGACCTTTTTCAAGCCCAGCTTAATAACCGCAGTCAAAAGCGAAGTGATGGTCAAAAGGGCGATTCCCTTGGGCAACATCCCCAAAAGGGCTGTCGACGAATTTACAACAGATGACTTAAGAGGCAGGCCTTTTAAAAGCAAGGCTTCTAGCAAGAGAGCTAGACCAAAAGGAATGATAATCTTCCCAGTAAAACCAGTTAACCTGTCCAGCGATTTCATGATACGTGAGTTGATCGGTTTAACGGTCTTGGCTTCCAGCATGAGTTTAGCAGCATAGTTGTCTGCCCCGACATGGTGGACTTGAGCCAAAACTGACCCACTGGCTAGGAAACTTCCAGACAAAAGCAAGGCGTCAACTTCCTTTTGCACCAAATCACTCTCACCGGTCAACATGGCTTCATTGACTTCCGCAAAACCTTCTAGAACCAAGGCATCACTAGGAATCTGCTCCCCAGCAGACAAACGAATGACGTCTCCTAAAACCAATTCTTCAGGATTCAGAGCTACTTCCTGGCCATCACGAATGGTTTTAACCTTTTCCTTAGTCATGAGATTGAGCTTGTCCACCATGTGTTTGGCCCGCAGCTCAGTCACAATCCCAGAAAAAGCGTTAAAGCAGATAACGGCAAAGAAGACCAGATTGCTCCAAGCCTGCACAAAGGCTAGTGCCAAAGCAATGGCAAAGTTCAAAGCATTAAAAAGGGTAAAGACATTTCGTTTAACGATTTGCCAAGTGCTTGTACTAGCCGATGCGGTAAAATCATTGACCAAGCCCTTAGCCTGTCTTTCCTCGACTTCTCTTTGGGTTAATCCCATAATCTTATTTTTATCCATGAATTCTATCATATCATTTTTTCTAAAAGAATTCTAATCTCATCCCAAATACGAACCTAGTCAAGGGAAAAGTTTGCCAGCCCTCCTTTGATAAGGTATAATAATAACAAGAAAATAATCGAAGGAGATCGCATGTTTTATACTTATTTACGTGGATTGGTTGTATTGCTCCTATGGTCCATCAATGGCAATGCCCATTATCATAATACTGATAAAATTCCTAATCAAGATGAAAATTATATTTTGGTTGCACCTCACCGCACCTGGTGGGATCCAGTTTATATGGCCTTTGCGACCAAACCAAAACAATTTATCTTTATGGCCAAAAAAGAGCTCTTTACCAACCGTATCTTTGGCTGGTGGATTCGTATGTGTGGTGCCTTTCCTATCGACCGGGAAAATCCTAGCGCTTCTGCCATCAAATATCCTATCAATGTTCTCAAAAAAAGTGACCGCTCTCTCATCATGTTTCCAAGTGGTAGCCGCCACTCAAACGATGTCAAGGGTGGCGTAGCCCTGATTGCTAAAATGGCCAAGGTCCGTATCATGCCGGTTACCTACACAGGTCCTATGACTTTGAAGGGCTTGATTAGTCGTGAACGTGTCGATATGAACTTTGGAAATCCAATTGATATCTCAGATATCAAAAAAATGAATGACGAAGGCATTGAAACAGTCGCCAATCGTATCCAAACAGAATTTCAACGTCTGGACCAAGAAACGAAACAATGGCACAATAATAAAAAACCAAACCCACTCTGGTGGCTTATCCGCATCCCTGCCCTCATCCTTGCCATTATCCTCGCTATCCTAACCATCATCTTTAGCTTTATCGCAAGCTTTATCTGGAATCCAGATAAGAAAAGAGAAAAACTTGCTTAAATAAATACAACAATCCCTTGGCAAAAGCCAAGGGATAAATCTTTTATTCGATTTTCCATTTTTGGGCTAACCAGCTGGAAAAAGCTAGGAATCGTTCAACTACTTGTTCATGGTGTCCATGAGGATCAAAGACAAACTGGCCGTTCGGATAGCATTTCTGAAGACTGGTATGGATCTGTTCAGCATAGGCTGGTGCTTGAGCCAAGCGATTACTATGATTGGCTCCTTCTGTTTGACCATTCTGTAAATACAGCAAACAGTCTAGATTTTTCACTGTCTCTGCCTTGCAGTAAGTCACAAAATCAGGATACCAAAAGGAACCGCAGATCGAAAAGACACAGGAAACCTTGTCAAAGCTGAAAAGACTGTAGACTGCCGCCAAACCACCTAGTGAGTAGCCTCCATAAGCAAGGCGAGTTTCGTCCAGGCGATAAAGCGACTGCAACTTGTCTAAAAGACCTCCAAATAAATGATCATGATAGGCGTTGGCCTGACCTCCAAAATCTGGAGCTCCATCTCTCAGAGCTGATGTCGCCCAGGGAGTGTAGTCGTCTAAGCGATTTTTAGAGGTCAAGCCCACTAAAATCACAGATTCGGAAAGGGACGATAGGAAGTCCAAGTTTCCATCATTCAATAAAATAGCCGGATAGGTTTGATTGGGGTCGTAGTTAGAGGGAAGGCTGATTTTGACTTGAATTCCTTCCCAATCAAACTCATTATTTATTGATAAAGTCATTGATTTTCTCAAGGGAATCAATCACTGATGGACCATAGTCCATCAATTCATCGTAAGAGATGGTCATGATTTTTTGATTCTTAATAGCAGGAACGCTTTCCAAAACAGCATTTGCCTTCATCAACTCTACTGCTTTTTCATCCAATTTTTTATTACGATCGCTGGTTACATAGATAATCAATTCAGGATCCATTGACACGAGATTTTCCAAGGTCAAGCCTGATGTCCCCGTAGCAACGTTTGTATAACCAAGTTGGTTCAACAAACTTTCTTGCAAAGCAGACTTGTAGGCACCGAAGGTTTGATCATTATAAGCAACCATAATCAAAGCCTTTTTCTTTTCACCTTGGCTTGCTGGATTTGCTTTCTTAACAGCGTCAATTTTAGTTTGTAATTGGGCTGCGTATTCATTGGATTTTTCCTGAACATTAAAAATCATTCCAAGATTTTTGACATCTTCTACGATATTCCCCAAATCTTGCTGAATTGTTGAGAGAGAAGCTTTTTGTGTATAAACTGGGATTTTATTTTCATTCCAAGTGCTAACTGTCCCCAAGGACTTTTCAGAAAACATCATGTTTCGACCCATCAAAGCGTCTGGCTCATAAGAAAGGACTGTCTCTTGTGAGACTGTTTTTTTATCCCCGATTTGAGGAATAGTCGCAATCGCGTCCTTGTATTTGTCCGTCACAGCATTGTCTGGATTGAGCATGCCAGCAATTTTATCCTTCAACCCTAACTCCAATAAGATTTCAGTGGTTGAAAGATTGTTTGTAATAACTTTTTCAGGTGCCTTGTCAAAAACTTGTTCGACTTCATTCCCTTTCGCGTCATAGGTTTTGACCGTTAGTGGATAAGTCGTCTCTGCTTTAGCCTTTTGACTTGTTTCTGTGCTAGGTTGTGTGGTAGCTTTTTCTGTAGTAGTATTGCCACAAGCTGCCAAAGTTAAGGTAGCTACTGTTACGAGTAAAATGCTTAGTGTTTTTTTCATATTGTTTTCCTTTTCATTCTTATAAATAGTGAATCATGGCTTGCTGATCCTCGGTCCAAGTCACTTGACTTTGAACTCCATATACAGTTTGCAATGACTCAGGGGTGATGGTCTCCTTTGGAGTCCCTTGGTAAAGGATTTCCCCCTCTTTCATCAGATAGAGATAATCCGAATAGCGACAAGCAAGTTGAATATCATGCAGGACAGCTAGAACATTGACCTTGAGATTCTTCACAATGGCCAACAAGTCTAGCTGATACCTGATATCCAGGTGATTGGTTGGTTCGTCCAGGAGCAAGAGAGTCGGTTCTTGCGCCAAGGCGCGGGCTAACAAAACTCGCTGTTTCTCTCCCCCCGACAGGGACGAATAGAGACGAGTTTTCTTCTCGAGCATATCCACCTTAACGAGGGCATCTTGAACGAGCGTAAAATCCCTTTCCCTTTCCTTCTGTAAAAAAGAGAGGTGGGGAGTTCTTCCCAGCAAGACGATTTCTTCAACTGTACAATCAAACTGCAGTTGGTTAAACTGGGTCACAACTGCCATTTGCTTGGCTGTTTCTTTGAGCGTCCATTGTTCCAGAGGCTTTCCATCTAGGCTTATCAAGCCTTTGTCCGCCTTTTCCTGACGATAGAGGAGTTTAAGTAGACTGCTTTTCCCGCTTCCATTTGGTCCTAGTATCGTGTGAAATTGATTCCCTTCAACTTTAAGAGAAACTCCCTTGAGGATTTTTTTCTCTCCCAGTCCAAAGTGGACATCCTGACAAATCAAGTCCATATCAGCTCCTCACCTCCCTTCGCCTACCTCCAACAATGTAGATAAAGAAGGGAGCACCTACTAAGGCTGTGAAAATACCAATAGGAAGCTCTGCGTTTGGAATGATGATACGAGAGAGTACGTCTGCCCAGATGACAAAGAGGGCACCCAGCAAGGTTGCAACAGGAAAAAGCCTCTTGTAATTCGTTCCTACTAACCCTCGAGCTAAATGTGGAGTAATCAGACCGACAAATCCAATAATCCCACAGGTTGCCACTAAGACTGCTGTCAGCACAGCCACCATGGTCACATAAAGATACCAATAAAAGCGTAAGGGAATTCCCAAAGTTAAAGCAGCCTCATCTCCCATCATCATCGCATTAAAAACACGATACTGGGTAGAGAAAAATAGAAAGGCCATTCCTACTACTATAGTTGGCAGGACCAAGTCTGCCCAGGAAGTCCCAGCGAGCGAGCCCATGGTCCAAAACTTAATGGTCATCACACTATCCGCATTAGCTCCAACTGAGATAATAAAGTTTGAAAAAGCCAGAAAGAGAGCATTGACCACGGTTCCTGATAAAATCAGACTAGAAGTCGTCATCCTTCCCTGCATAGAGGCAATGATGAGGACAGCAATTGTTGCCAAAATAGCTCCAAGAAAAGCTCCAAGGCTAATCATCACTTTTAAACCAAGAATGATGCTCAAGGTTGCCCCTAGAGTTGCACCCGCAGATATTCCTAAGACATAAGGCTCTGCGATGGGATTGTTCACTGTAGACTGCATCACGCTACCACACATAGAAAGACCAGCCCCCACTATCAGACCTAACAATACTCGAGGGAATCTCATGTTCCATACAATGGCAAGAGTAGACTTGGAAACCTCTCCTATCTCAAGAGGAAATCCCAACCTGCTCAAAATAATCCGATAGGTAGCTCCTAGATCAATCGCAACAGATCCCATAGAAACTGCTAGAAAGAGAGAAATCCCTAAAGTAGCTAGCAAAATAACTAAAAGTAACACAAATTGCTGGTCTTGTCGGCTTCCAGAAAATTTGGAAAGCATGCAAACCTCCTATGATAGAATCTTAAAAATTTAGAAAATTCTCATGAAAAGTATACCATATTTTCAACAATGGAACAAGATGAGAAAAATGAATATAGTTGGTCTTACAGTGCTAATAATCGTAACCGAAGATTATACTTGAGTATATCGAGGTAAGAGGACAACATAAAAAGCCCTCTAAAATTAGAGAGCTGATTTGAGATTGGGATAAAATCCTAGTGAAACAAAAAAATCTACACGGTCAGAAAAGTCTCTATCGTGCCATTTTCATACATGATGTATAGTCCAAGTAGAATGAATACTAAGGGCACAATGATTCGCTCGTATTTTTCAATTGTCTCGAATATTAACGGAATAGAGGATAACACCCGACTAATCTCGCATAAGATAATTATACCGATTACAAACACAAGCAACGCCACGAGGGTCTGTGACCAATCTAACGAAGCAAAATAAGGTATATAGATACCTAAATTATCTCCGCCAGACGCAATTGTCAGCAATGTAACTGTCCAAAACAGTTGATTTGCCTTGCTTTGTTCTAATCTTTCAATAATTTCTTCCTCTTCTTCCTCTTCTTCCTCACCTTCTCCAACAATTGCAAAGCGAATCCCTAAATAGATAGGGATTAAACCAAGCAATCCAACCATCCATTCTTCAGGCACGAAATTAACGACATAAGCAGCAACTAAACTCGCCCCTACAAGTAAGCCTGTGCCTAGATATTGCCCCGCATAAATATGCCATTTTTGTTTATTCTGTGATAGCTGTGCAAATAAAATAAATAAAATAATTAAATAATCGATACTGGTGGAAATATAAACACCAATAGCAGATATGATTGTCTGTCCCATAAAAAACCTCCTGTATTGGTCAGTAATAAATCAGCAGATTTTAGGAGAGCACAGACACATTAATTTAGCTATCGCTAGTGGGTAATGTCGAACATAGGAAAGCATTTTACTCCTCCTCAAAACGTAGTTACAAAGTAATTTCTAACTGGAATTCGGTGACTACTTCCATGTAAAGTATAACATACTATACTTTACTTCGTAAAGTGTGGGCTCTCCGAGGGGGCTTGCAGACAGCTACTCGGCTTTTCAAGCCGAGTAGCTACGCACCTTTATGGTGTAATTAGCTGATACCATTTGAGGTTTTTGTAGTCTCCAAAATTGTGACCGATAAAACCTCAATAAAAAAGCCCTCTGAAAATCAGAGAGCTGATTTGAGCTCGGGCTAAAATCCTAGTGAAAAAGATGAAACTCCTTGTGTTCATCGAACACGGTGTCGTTTCCCTATTTTCATACGGATTTCTTACGCCCTTAGCATCATGATTCTTGCTGGATAAAACGTTTATAGACTAGGCGACGAGGAGAAGAATGTACGAAACTTTCAGTGAAACAAAAAAATCTCCCCGAAGGGAGAATATCTGGTTTATTTTACCTTACAGTGCTAGGAACCGTAACCGAAGATTATACTTGAGTATACCAAGGTAAGTTGACAAAAGTAAAAAAGCTACCCAATTTAGAGTAGCTTCATTATCAAGATATGCTCAATTGAACACGGCCTAAGCACTTGGCAAAAAAGATAAAATCTCCTAGAAACTGAAGTTTCTTCGTCAATTTTCCTATTTTTGCTTTGTGCTTTTGACGGCCTTTGTATCTTGAATTAACGACGAAGTCCTAGAGAGTTGATCAACTCACGGTAACGGTTAACGTCGTTTTTACGCAAGTATGCAAGCAAGTTACGACGGCGACCGATTTTTTTCATCAATCCACGGTAAGTAGCGTGGTCTTTTTTGTGTTGTTTGATGTGTTCGTTAAGGTGGTTGATTTCCCAAGTAAGGACAGCAACTTGAACCTCTACTGAACCTGTATCACCTTCGTGACGTGCATATTGTGCGATGATTTCATTTTTTTTCTCTTTTGAGATTGCCATGATGTTTCTCCTTTTTATTTGGCTTCATCCGAGTGACAGGTTGGCATGCCTGTAACCAAGAAGAAGTTATTTGTCTTTACGACAATCCCTATTCTACCAATAACTAACTTCTTTGTCAACAGATTTACTTTCTTGTTTTAAACATGCTATAATAATCATAGCAAGAGATTTAAGTTATCTGTTTTTTTAAAACGAGGTGATTATCATGCGTAGATTCTATTTCCATCTCCCCTACTATCTGGTCATATCCTTCTTTTATTGGCCACTTTATGAGTTGTTCTTGCTAGTTGTTTCTGACCCCCTTACACTCAAGGGACTCTATATAAACAATCTTCTCTTCTTTACACCTCTGGTAATCTTGATTATATCGCTACTCTATAGCTACCGTTTCCGTTTCTCACTTTGGTGGTTAATTGGTAACGGACTGCTCTTTTGCTTTACTATCATAACCTTTGGTGAATTTATCTGGTTTTACTTTTTAGCCTATGAAATCTTTGCTCTGGTGGGCATGGCTTCCGGTATTGGTATCAAGTATATTCTACAAAAAATGAAAAACAAAAAACTTTCACAAAATCCTTGAAAAATCTCACAATCATGCTATAATAATCCATAGAGACAAGTCACTTAGTCCCTTTCTACTAGAGAGTGCGTGGTTGCTGGAAACGCATAGGAAGCCTAAACTGATACTACTCTTGAGTTTTTTATGAAAACATAAAACGGTGGCCACGTTAGAGCCAATCAGAGGTGTCCCTCTTTTTTGAGGAACATAAATGAAGGTGGAACCACGTTGCGACGTCCTTTCGAGGATGTCGCTTTTTGTTTTTCTAGCTTTCACAGTCCTCTGTCCCTGTTTTCAGAATAGGGTTAACACATTCGTCAATAATATAAGTAAGGAGAACATCATGATTAACATTACTTTCCCAGATGGCGCTGTTCGTGAATTCGAATCTGGCGTTACAACTTTTGAAATTGCCCAATCTATCAGCAATTCCCTAGCAAAAAAAGCCTTGGCTGGTAAATTTAACGGCAAACTCATCGACACTACTCGTGCTATCACTGAAGATGGAAGCATCGAAATTGTGACACCTGACCACGAAGATGCCCTTCCAATCTTGCGTCACTCAGCCGCTCACTTGTTTGCCCAAGCAGCTCGTCGTCTTTTCCCAGACATTCACTTGGGTGTTGGTCCAGCCATCGAGGACGGCTTCTACTACGATACTGACAACACAGCTGGTCAAATCTCTAACGAAGACCTTCCTCGTATCGAAGAAGAAATGCAAAAAATTGTCAAAGAAAACTTCCCATCAATTCGTGAAGAAGTGACTAAAGACGAGGCACGTGAAATCTTTAAAAACGACCCTTACAAGTTGGAATTGATTGAAGAACACTCAGAAGACGAAGGCGGTTTGACTATCTATCGTCAGGGTGAATATGTAGACCTTTGCCGTGGCCCACACGTCCCTTCAACAGGCCGTATCCAAATCTTCCACCTTCTCCATGTAGCAGGTGCTTACTGGCGTGGAAATAGCGACAACGCTATGATGCAACGTATCTACGGTACAGCTTGGTTTGACAAAAAAGACTTGAAAAACTACCTTCAAATGCGTGAAGAAGCTAAGGAACGTGACCACCGTAAACTTGGTAAAGAGCTTGATCTCTTCATGATTTCTCAAGAGGTTGGTCAAGGACTTCCATTCTGGTTGCCAAATGGTGCGACTATCCGTCGTGAATTGGAACGCTACATCGTAGACAAAGAGTTGGCTTCTGGCTACCAACACGTATACACTCCACCACTTGCTTCTGTTGAACTTTACAAGACTTCTGGTCACTGGGATCATTACCAAGAAGACATGTTCCCAACTATGGACATGGGTGACGGGGAAGAATTTGTCCTTCGTCCAATGAACTGTCCGCACCACATCCAAGTCTTCAAACACCATGTTCATTCTTACCGTGAGTTGCCAATCCGTATTGCTGAAATCGGTATGATGCACCGTTATGAAAAATCTGGTGCCCTCACTGGTCTTCAACGTGTACGTGAAATGTCACTCAACGACGGTCACCTCTTTGTGACTCCAGAACAAATCCAAGAAGAATTCCAGCGTGCCCTTCAGTTGATTATCGATGTTTATGAAGATTTCAACTTGACTGAATACCGCTTCCGCCTCTCTCTTCGTGACCCTCAAGATACTCACAAGTACTTTGACAACGATGAGATGTGGGAAAATGCTCAAACCATGCTTCGTGCAGCCCTTGATGAAATGGGCGTGGACTACTTTGAAGCCGAAGGTGAAGCAGCCTTCTACGGACCAAAATTGGATATTCAAGTTAAGACAGCCCTTGGAAAAGAAGAAACCCTTTCTACTATCCAACTTGACTTCTTGCTTCCAGAACGCTTCGACCTTAAATACATCGGAGCTGATGGTGAGGAACACCGTCCAGTTATGATCCACCGTGGTGTAATCTCTACTATGGAGCGCTTTACAGCTATCTTGATTGAGAACTACAAGGGTGCCTTCCCAACATGGCTTGCACCACACCAAGTAACCCTCATCCCAGTATCTAACGAAAAACACGTGGACTACGCTTGGGAAGTGGCTAAGAAACTCCGTGACCGTGGTGTTCGTGCAGATGTAGATGAGCGCAATGAAAAAATGCAGTTCAAGATCCGTGCGTCACAAACAAGCAAGATTCCTTACCAATTGATCGTTGGGGACAAGGAAATGGAAGACGGAACAGTCAACGTTCGTCGCTACGGACAAAAAGAAACACAAACTGTCTCAGTTGATGACTTTGTTCAAGCTATCCTAGCTGATATCGCCAACAAATCACGCGTTGAGAAATAAGAGATAAAATCCTAGCTACCTAAAAAGCAACAACTATTTCAGCTGTTGCTTTTTATATTTTTACTCAATGAAAATCAAAAAGCAAACTAGGAAGCTAGCCGCAAGCTGTACTTGAGTACGGTAAGGCGACGCTGACGTGGTTTGAATTTGATTTTCGAAGAGTATTATTTAATCCGAGCTAGTAGTGATTGACCAAACCACCACACAAGATTTGCTTTCATGAGTTAGATAAGGTCAATATCCTCAATCCTTGTCTGCTTCATTTTCTTTTACGAGATCTTTTTGTGAATCTTTTTCAGAGAGTTTTTGATCAATATACTTGTCAATGTTTTCATAAAATTCCTTGGTCGCTTCACTATCTAATGTTGGCGAGTTCTGAACTTGATTCACTTTCAATTGAACAGATTGAATACCGTAAGAGGCTTGTTTTTGGTGGAGTGTTTCTAATTCTTCTTCTGAAATCGGATCTCCAACAACCGTCAAGACCAATTCATTGTTACTTGACTTGTAGACTTGATTAATAACCGTATAATTGGCGAACTCTTTTCCTACAAACTGTTTGATCCCTTCTTTGCGCGCTTGTTCTATTGTCAGAGTAACTGCCGAATAGCTAGCTGGAAGAATCAACAATACAATCAAAGATATCAAGCCAATTCTCATTTTAATGCTCAGCTCTTTAAATGAAGTTAAAGGAGATTTTCTCATCAAAATTCTTGTTCCAACAATGTTGGCTAGCATGATAAAGACACAGTTGATCAAGAAAAGATAGAGAGCCCCCAATAAAAATCGTACATTCCCATTAGCTAAACCATAGCCAGCAGTACAGATAGGCGGCATCAGAGCTGTAGCAATGGCTACTCCTGGCACGATATTGTTTGCTTCTTTTTTCCTTGAACCGATCACACCAGCAATCCCACCAGCAATAGCAATGAGGACATCCCAAATGGTTGGAGAGGTTCGTGCAATCAACTCGCTACTTGCATAAGACAAGGGAGAAATCCAGAAATACAGAGTCGAGACAAGCAAACTGACCAACACTTGAGTCAATAAAACCTCTAGAGATTGCTTGATTAAACGCGTATCAAAAATAGCTAAACCGAATCCCAGTCCAACAATCGGTGTCATGAGAGGTGAAATCAACATGGCTCCTATAATGACAGCTGTTGAATTCATATTTAGTCCGATAGAGGCAATAAAAATTGCACACATCAAAATCGCTGTATCTCTCAATCGAACATGAAGGTCATCGTATAATTTCTCACGGTATTCCCGTGTTGAATAATTGGCAGTCATTTGTCCTCTCCTCTTTCCTTATTTAAATTGGTATAATAATTAAAAATAACAGCTGATAAACAGCCAAAAAATATGAGCCCATAAATCGTCAAGAAGACACTGGTAATCCTTCCAATCAAGGTCACAGCTAGGAGATCCCCGTAGCCGACAGTCGTCGAAGTCACAAAAGCATACCAAAGACCGTCTCCGTAATTTGTGATAGCAGGTTCAACTAGGAAAAGCACGCCTCCTGACCCAAAAACAAAGGTCACAAAACTCAGAGCAAACCGAGTAAAACCCGTAACCTGCATAATATGCCATAACATTTTTAAACGTTTCATTTGTTCTCCTTATTCATACTAGCTCCTGACCGAGCCGTTTTTTTCCAATAATCAAAGTGAAGATAGGACATGATCTCCATCACCAAACCCCAGTCCAACAATCGGTGTCATAAGAGGGGAAATCAGCATGGCTCCAATAATGACAGCTGTTGAATTCATATTTAGGCCAATAGAGGCAATAAAAATCGCACACATCAAAATCACTGTATCTCTTAATCGAACATGAAGATCATCATATAATTTCTCACGGTATTCACGTGTTGAATAGTTTCCAGTCATTGGTTACTCCTTTTATTTCGTATAATTTTGTTTCTGCATGGATGATGGTAGAGAGACTTCTGTCCAATCTTACATATTTTTCTTCTCACCTGTTATTCTTTTGAAAATTATCCTTTAAATATCCGTCAGTCCATCCTTAACATTATATCAAAAATTTTACAGTCTTTCTTCGAAGAAATCTATCAATTGAATAGATAGATGAAGCAAGAAATTTTTGTTTCCTTATCCGAAGAAGGAAAAACGGTATCTCCTGAACCTTGATACTATGCGTTTTATTCTTTATAATTTAGCTATTTCAAAATTACAAGTTCTCCATTCTTAATTTCCCAAACTTGGTCAAACTTACTTAATAATTCGTTTTGGCGATGTAAAGTAACAATGACGGCACTTGGTAGTTCCAGAACTCTTTCCAATTCCATTTTAAACTGATTAGTATCCAAGGCAGAGAAAGGTTCGTCTAGGATAAGCAATGGATTTTTACGATTTTTCTCACGATTTAAATACATTCGTTGTTGCTGACCACCTGACAGGGATTGTGGTGGAATTTTTTCAAAATCTTCTTCTCTGAATTTTTCATTGAAACTATTGAATAGCGTTACATTATTTTCATAACTCGAAATAAATGTATGTTCTTGTTGCAGAATCATACCGAATCTTCCCCAAAGATGGTCCAAAACAAGCCCATCTAGCACAATTTGTCCTTCAAAATCTTCATCTGTTCCATTTAAAATGTTGAGAAGACTACTTTTTCCAGACCCATTCTTACCAATAAGCGCAATTTTATCCCCTTTTTGAATCGTAGCGGAAGTAATTATCAATTTTGATTCTCCCAGTTGTTTGGAAATGTTTTTCAAAGTAATCGTATCAAAAGAATGTTGAGGTGCTTGAACTGAAACGGGTCTCCCAACAATGTTTTGAAAACTCTTGATTACAGGCTTTACGGACTCTAACATTTGTAAATCATAAAGGATTTCCTGTATTGGTTCAGAAAAAGCATTAATATATCCGAAACTCGCCACCACCTCAGGAATACCGAGTTGCTGGTGAGATAGAGAGTAGGCTAAATAAATAAACAGAACAAGACTAATGAATTCAAAAGAAACACCTGTCAATAAGATGCCTGTAATTTTTGTCAAACCATACTTAAAATACTTATCCTGCAAATTCTTTAGAGATCTCTTTTGTTGATTCAAAAAATGCGACATAGTTAGTTTATTTACCAAATGATGTCCCATGAGCAAATCCTCCAAAGTTCGATAGTAATCTCCTTGTTTTTTCAAGTAAACCTGTCTACGATTAGCGGTCAACTTCCCAACGATTTTAGGAATTTGAATACTAATTCCAGTGGAAAAGATTAAAATCAGTGATACAATAGGATTAATTGTTCTGCTAATAATGAAAGCGTAAATGATGATACGTAAAATTTGTTTGATAAAACTCATCAATGGAGGAAGGTAATCCTTTTCCAACGAATCTAGGTCATTAGATTGATAGGAAATATACTCTGCTACTGTTTTCTGCTTGAAATCGTGGTGACTGAGTCCCAGAAGTGAACGAAACCACTCATTTTTCAAAGTAGTCGAAAAGATAATCCCCTGCTTCCAATCAAGTATCATTTGGATATAGTTACAACTCAAATAGCCTGCCACTGACATAGAGTAACCATATAGAGCTACTTGATAATCCCCTTTGATTAATGCCTGCGTGAAATACGGTAACAAAGCAGTGCAGATATTCGATATTGCACCAAAAAGAAAATTAAAGAAGAGATACCATCTAATAGTTTTAAGATATGGTAGCATATACGATACTCCTTGCTAATGCGTTTTTTTACATATCTCAGAACAATCTCTACTATTCCTTATTTCAGATAGTGCGATACTCAGACATTGAGTGCAATAATTGTAAATCACACAAGTTCTGCAGTTTTTACTATCATTCAAAATATAATTTGCTATTTTGTAAAATATAGGTCTATCCCATGTTTCTTTGATAGATGTAAAATGAATATTTCCAACACTTCTATTGAAAGTAAGCTTTTCAGTTTTTCTAACGATTTAGGCTATTTCGTGACACACCCACAATCCGTGAAAATTCTGGTTATATCAGATTATGTGATTTTCGTAAGAATTTTATATTGTCTCCAATCATGGTAGTCTCCTTTTACTTGATAAAACTATTATAACATTTAGAAATTAAAAACTGGTTCAAAATCAATAGGATGTGTGTATTCGATACATTCAATAAATTCTTGGAAACAGTTCTACACCAGTTACACAAATCTATATACACCTATCTCATTCAAAATAAAAAGAAAGCTGCAGTTCTTTTAATCCTGTATCAACGATTCATTCTGAAATCGAATAGGAGACATTTCCCAAGTCTACAATTCACTTCATCTCAAATTAATTTTTGTAATTCACCCTTAGTTTATAGATTTTATACTCAACAAAAGTATAAAGCATACAAAACTTCACTTTGAACCAGTATTTATACTATATTCCGTATTAAAAATTCTATTATTGGTTTTGTAAAAAACAGTCTTCAAATATCCTGAAATATAGCAAAAAGAGATTGGGTAAAAACTCATTGTCTCTTCTCACTCAAGGACTAAGTTTACTTGAGCAAACTGAATCCGCACTATCGTTCCTTTTCCAACCTCAGACTCGATACGAATCTGGTGCCCCAGTTCTTCAGAAATTTTCTTAGATAGATAGAGGCCAAGTCCAGATGACTGCTGAGTTAGGCGTCCATTATATCCTGAGAAGCCACGTTCAAAGACTCGGAGGACATCACTGTTTTTTATCCCGATTCCCGTATCCTTGATACAGAGTTCCTGGCCTTCCATATAAATCTCCAGACCACCTTCCTTGGTGTACTTGAGACTATTTGAGATAATTTGTTCAATGACCACTAGTAACCACTTCTTATCCGTCACAATTTCTTTATCAAGGTCATATAGGTTGACATTTAGGCCTTTTTGAATAAAGAAAAGAGCATATTTACGAATTATTTCCTTGACCAAGTCCTCAATTTGCACCTGCTTCAAGACCAAATCATCATGGAAACTTTCTAAACGCAGGTACTGTAAAACTAGATTGGTATAGGAATCAATCTTGAAAATTTCCTGTTCTAATTGCTGCTTCAGTTGGCGGTCGGCTACTTCTGCAACTAAGAGTTGACTGGCTGCAATGGGGGTCTTAATCTGATGGACCCACAAGGTATAGTAATCCAGTAAATCCGTCAGTTTTCTTTCTGAATCTGATCTCTGCTGATAAAGTTCCATCTCACGCGCTTCTAATTTTTCTGCTAAAACTCTTTCCAAAGGAGACTGAGCTTCCCTCTCCCCATAGAGAATTTCCTGACGATATACCTGCATTTCTACCAATATGTCCCAAGCGAAAAATAAAATGGTTACAAAGCAACACAAGAGGAAAAAGTAGAGAAAGTAAGTTCCTAAACTTGCAAATAAAAACTGAAAGAGCAAAACCAGAAATGCCAAAGCAAGCAGATAGACAAACAGACGACTACGGGAACGCAGATAGGCTAGAAAAAATTGTTTCCAATCAAGCATGCTTCAGTCCGTACCCTATTCCTTTCTTGGTCTCGATAAATCCTACCAAGCCCTGCTCTTCCAACTTTTTACGCAATCGAGCCACATTAACAGAGAGGGTATTATCATCAATGAAAAAGTCACTATTCCAAAGTTCCCGCATCAGGTCATCACGCGCTACAATATTTCCTGCGTGTTCAAATAAAACTCGTAAAATTTGAAACTCATTCTTGGTCAAATTCAAGACTTGCCCTTGATAATGTAAATCCATGGATTTGGTATTGAGGATCACACCAGCATATTCCAGTAAACTCTCGTCACGCCCAAACTCATATGAACGTCGCAACAAGCCCTGAACTTTGGCTAAAAGAACCTGCTGGTCAAAAGGCTTGGTCACAAAGTCATCCGCCCCCATATTGATTGCCATGACAATATCCATAGCCTGGTCTCTCGAAGACAGAAACATGATGGGGACCTTGGAAATCTTGCGAATTTCCTGACACCAGTGATAGCCATTAAACAAGGGCAAACCAATATCCATGAGAACCAGATGAGGTTCCGACTGAACAAATAGACTCAAAACTTCCATAAAGTCTTCTACCAGAACCACTTCAAATCCCCATTCAGAGAGCATTTTTCCGACTTGTTGACGAATAACCTGATCATCTTCTACTAATAAAATCTTGTGCATGCGCTCCTCCTTTTCTATTATTATAACAGATTTTTCAATGCTAGAAGATCTGAAACTGAATTTGAAATAGCTTGTTTTTAGCCAACAAAGTGAAATAATCCTACTAGCTAATTTGAGGGAAATTTGATAAGATAAATAAAAAGAAAGGAGTTCTTATGGCCAATATTTTTGACTATCTGAAAGATGTCACACACGATTCCTTTTACGACCTTCCTTTAAATGAATTAGATACTCTAGCCTTAACAGAAATCACCTACCTCTCCTTTGATAATCTGGTTTCCACAAGTCCTCAGCGACTTTTAGACCTGGCTCCTCAGGTTCCAAGAGAGTCTGACATGTTGACCAGCAAAAATCGCCTCCAGCTATTGGATGAGCTATCTCAACACAAGCGCTTCAAAAATTGCAAACTCTCCCACTTTATCAACGACATAGACCCTGAACTACAAAAACAATTTGCGGCTATGACCTACCGCCTCAATCTCGATACCTATCTGATTGTCTTTCGTGGGACAGATGACAGCATCATTGGCTGGAAGGAAGATTTCCACCTGACCTATATGAAGGAAATTCCTGCTCAAAAGCATGCCCTCCGCTATTTAAAGAACTTTTTTGCCCAACATCCTAAGCAAAAGGTCATTCTGGCTGGGCATTCCAAGGGAGGAAATTTAGCCATCTATGCGGCTAGTCAAATTGAGAAAAGCTCGCAAGATCAGATTACAGCAGTTTATACCTTTGATGCGCCTGGTCTCCATAAAAAACTGACACAAACCGAGGGCTATCAAAGGATAATGGATAAAACCAAGGTCTTCATTCCACAAGGTTCCATCATCGGTATGATGTTGGAAATTCCGGCCCACCAAATCATCGTGCACAGTACTGCCTTAGGTGGTATCGCCCAGCACGATACCTTTAGTTGGCAGATTGAAGACAAGCACTTCGTCCAACTAGATAAAACCAACAGTGATAGCCAACAAGTTGACACAACCATCAAGGAGTGGGTGGCCACAGTCTCTGACGAAGAACTCCAGCTCTACTTCGACCTCTTCTTTGGCACCATTATTGATGCTGGTATTAGCTCCATTAATGACCTGTCTTCCTTAAAGGCGCTTGAACACATTCATCATCTCTTTGTCCAAGCTCAATCTCTCACTCCAGAAGAAAGGGAAACCATGGGACGCCTCACCCAGTTATTGATTGATACCCGTTACCAAGCATGGAAAAATAGATAGTACCTTTCAAAAATCAAATGTATATAAAACAAAAGACCTAGAATACATACTTTCATGTGCATTCTAAGTCTTTTTAAATAAAATCTAACTACCAAATAATTCCTTTATAGGCTACCAAAATGATAATTAACAGCGGGACATAAAAGGCAAGGAAGAGCCATTTCATCTTGACACAGAGGGCCACGTACTCCCGAATAAAAGCAGATGGTATATAGTAGCCTGCCGTCCTACATCCGAGGCCATCTCCCTTCATATTGAGCTTACGAGCATAAGTACTGGTACGAAAAACATGATAGTCATTTGTAACAAAGAGAAATTGAGGTTTGGCTACCAGTTTCTCACCAAGTTCCTTAGAAAAGAGAAGGTTCTCGTAGGTAGTCCTTGATTGATCCTCCAGAATAATCGCATCTTGGGGAACATCTGTCTCTTCAAGCAGATAGTTTGTAATGGCCTGCGCTTCAGAAATCTTCTCATCTCCTCCTTGACCACCACTGGCTATGATTTTGATATGAGGATTCTTAGAATTGTGGTAAGCTTCTACCGCTTTATCAATTCTGCGTTTCAGCAGAGGGGTCACCTTTTCCCCGTCCAACAAACCTGCACCATGAATGATGATAAAATCATAATGCTTCTTCTTGGGAATAAAGAGATACAAGATAGAGTACAACATAAAACCCACAAAAGCAAAACCAAAAATAAAGTAAGAATAAGCAATAAATGCAAATAAAATGTTTAGAAAGTGATTGGTGTAAAATAATTCATTTCTATCACCCAATCGAAATGACATCAAGGCAAAAAATAGCAAAATGACTATTCCAAGGAGCATGGAGAGATAATTAGCCTTTGAACGTCCCTCTCGCTTCAGCAGGATAAGGCCATTATAGATTAAAAAGATGCCACCTAGAAAAATCAGTATCGGAAGTAAAATAAAGGAAAATATAAAAAAAGCGAAATGAATCTTCTCATACCCATTTTGATAAAAAAGGTAGCCTAAATAAAAATAACTAGAAATGAGGGATAATAAGAATAATACTGGATTCCACAAACTCCTATTATCCTTCCAAAATGACACTACAAAGGCTAATAGAATTCCTATAACGAGATACATGTCTTCCTCCTTTTATGAGTTCATTCTATCATAATTATCCAAAGAAAAAAAGAGGGCATCTATCCCTCTCAATCCTTCATTTGACTCTCTGCATCGGCTACGACCTGTTCTAGACTGGTCTGACCAAGCTCAGCCTCCATAGCCAGCTGGATTCTCTCCAATTTTTGATCCAAAACATCATGAATATGAGCTCCAACTGGGCAATTTGGATTTGGATTGTCATGGAAACTGAAGAGTTGGCCTGTCTTACCAAGACATTCGACCGCTTGATAAACATCTAAAAGACTAATGTCTTTGAGATCCTTAACAATCTCTGTTCCGCCTGTTCCGCGCGCTACTGAAATCAGTTCAGCCTTCTTCAACTGGGACAAGGTCTTTCTGATAATGACAGGATTGACCCCGACACTAGCAGCCAGAAAATCACTGGTCACCTTGCTTTCCTTCCCCTTGAGGGCAATGATTATCAGCATATGAGTCGCAATGGTAAATCTACTTGGAATTTGCATACTCTTCTCCTTTTTACGAGGCTAGCCTACCTCTACTCTTCTCTTTCTTTTATTATACCCTTTTTGGTTGTAATGTCAATTATTACCACTTTTCAACCAAGCATCTAATTCCCTATCATAGCCCTCTTTCTGGGCCAATTCTCTCAGAAATTCCTGATGATGAGTATGGTGGATACCATTGACTAGACTTTCATAATAAACCTCAAAATAGGGAAGTTTGAGGTCTTTAGCCAACTGCAATTCAGCTGCCACATCGTAGTCCACCCGTCGGAAGTCCATATCTACCAAGCCCTTGTCATCAAACTCCAAAATCATATACTGGGCCCGCAAGTCCTTCCGCAACTGGGCATCTAGAAAGAAAGGTTGACCAATCGAACCCGGATTGACAATCAATTGTCCACCAGTCCCGTAACGAAGCAACTGCTGGTGAATATGACCATAAACAGCAATATCACAAGGCGGATTGGTCACCAAGCGGTCAAAATCCTCTTGTTCTCCAGTGTGAATCAACTCTCTCCCCCAGTTCTTATCAGGAAGATGATGGCTAATTCCCACCGTCAAATCCCCAAACTGACGATGAATCTGGAGAGGTTGATTGTGGAGCAGTTCAATTTCTTCTAGGGAAATTTCCTCTAAAACATACTGACACTGGCGCAAGAGATAGCGTTGACTGGGACGAGTACTATCCAATTCCTTGCGGACACCATGCCACAAACTGTCTTCCCAGTTTCCCAAAACTCTAGCCGTAATCGGTAGTTGAGCCAACAAGTCCAAAATCCTTCTACGCCCTGTCCCTGGCATGAGAATGTCTCCCAAAAGCCAGTATTCATCCACTCCTAGCTGCCGCGCATCTGCTAAAACTGCCTCTAAAGCAGTGGTATTACCATGAATATCTGAAAGAAGAGCTATTTTCGTCATATCCATCTCCTCGTTTTTTCTCTTGCAATAAGTATAACATAAAAAGTCACAGCTAGAGAAATCTAGCTTTTTTTGATATACTAGATATAGATATTAGACAAGAGGAAGCGAATGACCCCGAATAAAGAAGACTATCTAAAATGTATTTATGAAATTGGCATAGATTTGCATAAAATCACCAACAAGGAAATTGCGGCTCGCATGCAAGTCTCTCCCCCTGCCGTAACTGAAATGATTAAACGGATGAAGAGCGAAAACCTCATCCTTAAGGACAAGGAATGTGGCTATCTACTGACTGACCTCGGCCTCAAATTGGTCTCTGAGCTCTATCGTAAGCATCGCTTGATTGAAGTTTTTCTAGTCCATCATTTAGACTATACAAGTGACCAGATTCACGAGGAAGCTGAGGTCTTGGAACATACTGTCTCTGACCTGTTCGTGGAAAGACTGGATAAATTGCTAGGATTTCCCAAGACCTGTCCTCATGGAGGAACTATTCCTGTCAAGGGAGAACTCTTAGTTGAAATCAATAACCTGCCACTAGCTGATATCAAGGAAGCTGGCGCCTACCGCCTGACTCGGGTGCACGATAGTTTTGACATTCTCCATTATCTGGATAAGCACTCACTTCGCATCGGTGATCCGCTCCAAGTCAAGCAGTTTGATGGCTTCAGTAACACCTTTACTATCCTTAGTAAAGACGAGGATTTACAAGTGAATATGGACATTGCAAAACAACTCTATGTCGAGAAAATCAACTAATTTCTCAAGTCCCCCAACCAACCCTGAAAGTTTTATTTTCAGGGTTTTATTTCTATCATTTGATTTTGCTTTCATTTAATTGTAGAATATTTGTAAAAAAAAAGAAAGATAGTTTAAACTATGAAAAAATCACTAAAAATTTTTGCTACATCTAAATGGTTTGACCTCTTCGGGGTTGCTTTAGTCGTTGGGATTGCGATTGCATCTGGTTACCTCAACTCCCGTCTCGATAAATTCGTAGACTGGGGACCATGGACAGCTCTTGTACCCTTTGGATTGATTTCCGTAACCAACGTTGGGATTTCCATGTTGTCCACTCGTTTCACGGGGAAATTAAGCAAATGGGGAAATTACTTTGGTATTGTTAATACCATTTTGTCCGGTGCTATTGATTATATCCTTGGAAATAAGGCGGCTATTATCACCTATCCCGTCACCTTCCTCATTTATACCTTTGCTATTAAGAAATGGGAAGCTTCGCAAGAAGGCAGACCCAACCAAATGAGCCAAAAACAGCTAAAATTGGCGGCCATCATCATTTCCATCATCGCCTTCCTCTTTGCCTTTGTGGCCAACTATATCGGCTATGGAGGAAAGATGAATCTCCTTGCCTACGTAACAACTATTGCCTTTGCACTGTCCCTCATTGCAAATGCTTTTAACGCATTGAAACTAACAACTCAGTGGGGCTTTTGGTTGATTTACAATTTCGTTCAGCTGACAAAAGCTGGTATTCAAGGAAATTTTGCCAATATCGGAAAATACATCTTTTATATCCTCAATGCAATCGGAGCTTTATTTGTCTGGAATGATGAAGAAGTGGAACAATAGGAGGAAACTCAAATAAAGAAATCTATCAGAATCTCCTTACTAAAATTTTTTATCATTTTACTTGTAACTTCCATTCGTTTGGAGTAAAATGAAGCTAGATAAAAGAGGGAGGTCTTGTCATGAGAAAACTCTATAGAATCCATTTTACAACAATTGCAGTCATCGATTTGCTACTATTCGCATTTTTTAGCAAAAGACCCGAGACATCTTTGGAGTGGCTCTTGCTCTCTGGTTTTATTTTCCTCCTTACTCAAGGACTCCTGTTATTTCGCTTGGTTGTCCGACTCAAACATCAATTCGCTGAGATTTATCCTCAAATCAATAAAAAGATTCGCTTCTACTATTTAGGGATTCTCTCCATTGATTTTCTATTTTTTGTCCTTTTAACCTTCGTTAGTTCTCAGCGTTTTCTCTCTCTTATGCCAATCATCACTGCTTGCCATTCTACTTTATATTATATGACGGCCGACTACCTAAGAGACAACTATCCAGACTTTTACGACAAACACATCACTTTATGGGAGTGCCTATAAGGAGAAGGAGGCTTTAGCATGAAAAAAATCATCTACATCAAAACCATTGAGCTCCTTGTCATTGATGGAATCATGCTGGCATTCTTGACATTTAAAGAGGGACTTACTTGGGATTGGATTTTGATTTATAGCGGTTGGCTCATTTTCTTTCATCCTGTGCTATTGACCTATCTTTCCAACCAACTTTGTGACCACTTTAGTCACCTCTATTCCCAGATTAGACCGAGATTCTGGCGTTTTACCTTACAAATCCTTCTATGGGATAGCCTGATCATTCTCTCCTTGCTGTTTTTAAGTGGTATGCCACTTTTCCTTCAGGGAACTCTCCTCATCCTAGGACACCTCATCCCTTCCTATCGCATAAGCCAAAGCCTGAAAAGAGACTTCCCAAAAGCCTATCAGGAACTGATTTCATTTTGGAGTATTTTATGATAGATAAGAAAAACCAAGCCGGCTGGGCTTGGTCTTTCTTATCTATTTTTAGTATCAAGGATAATGGTGACTGGTCCGTCATTGACCAGCTCAACCTGCATATCCGCTCCAAAAATACCTGTCTGAACGGGCACTTCTTGCGCTAGTTTTTGATTGAAAGTATCATAGAAGTCTGATGCCCTATCAGGCTTGGCTGCACCTGTAAAGGCTGGACGATTGCCTTTCTTAGTATCCGCAAAGAGGGTAAACTGAGAAATAGAAAGGATTTCTCCTTCAATATCTTTGACAGACAGGTTCATCTTGCCTTCTGCGTCTGAAAAAATCCGCATGTTGACAAGCTTTCTCACAGCATAGTCCAAATCTTCCTCTTGGTCCTCTGGTCCAACACCAACCAGCAATAGGAGCCCCTGATTGATTTTTCCCTGAACCTGACCTTCGATACTCACTTGGGCTTTTGTAACCCGTTGGATAATGATTTTCATAATAGCCTTTCTAGTAAGAGCTAGGGCAATTAGCCGTTGGTCCGTTTGACAGAATAGACTTCTGGCACACTCTTAATCTTGTCCACGACTGAAGTCAGTGTCGAGAGGTTGGCAATGCCGAAGGACACATGGATATTAGCAAATTTCATATCCTTGGTTGGTTGGGCGTTGACCGTTGAAATATTCTTGGTTGTGTTTGAAAGAACTTGCAGTACATCGTTCAACAGTCCTGTACGGTTGAGGCCGTAAATATCGATATGGGCCATATACTCCTTATTTGAGCTAGAGTACTGGTCTTCCCACTCCACATCAAGGAGACGTTGCTCGTAGTTTTCTTGGGCACGCAGGTTCATACAGTCCACACGGTGAATAGCTACACCACGACCCTTGGTAATGTAGCCGACAATATCGTCACCAGGAACAGGATTACAACACTTGGCAATCCGCACTAGGAGACCTGAGGCACCTTCAATGACCACTCCACCCTCATGCTTAACCTTGAGGGTTTCTTTGTTTTCAACCTTGATCTCGCCACCTTTGACAAGCTCTTCTGCTTCCGCCTTGGCCTTGGCACGTTCTTCCTCACGACGTTCTTTTTCAGTCAGACGGTTAAAGACAGTAATAGCTCCAATTTCTCCAAAACCAATAGCCGCAAAAAGGGATTCTTCTGTCTTGTAGCTGGTCTTTTGCAGAACTTGATCCATATGACGCTTGTCCATGAATTTATTGGCCACATAACCATTTTCTTGAAACTGAGCCATCAGCATCTCACGACCCTTATTGACAGACAATTCCTTATCTTGGTTTTTAAAGAACTGACGAATCTTGTTGCGGGCCTTGCTGGTCTTGACCATATTGAGCCAATCACGGCTAGGTCCAAAGGAGTTCGGGTTGGTGACAATTTCAACCTGATCCCCTGTCTTGAGCTTGGTCGTCAGTGGAACCATACGGCCATTGACCTTAGCACCAGTTGCTTTTTCCCCAACTTTTGTATGGATTTCATAGGCAAAGTCAATCGGTCCTGAATCTTTTGGAAGTGAACGGACAGCTCCATCTGGGGTAAAGACATAAATCTCCTCAGCCAGGTAGTTTTCCTTAACTGAATCTACAAATTCCTTGGCATCATCAGCCTGATCTTGGAGTTCCATCATCTCCTTGATCCAGTTCATCCCAATAGCTGATTCCTTGCTGTTAACCTGCCCCTTGATGCCCTTCTTATAAGCCCAGTGAGCCGCAACCCCGTACTCAGCCACTTCGTGCATTTCCTTGGTCCGAATCTGGAATTCGATTGGCCCTTTTGGTCCATAAACAGTCGTATGGATAGACTGATAACCATTGGCCTTGCGGTTAGCGATATAGTCTTTGAAACGACCTGGCATTGGTTTCCAAAGTTCATGCACATAACCAAGCATGGCATAAACATCACTTTGGGTATCCAAAATACAACGAATGGCAATCAGGTCATAGATTTCCTCAAAACGTTTTCTCTTATCCTGCATTTTGCGGAAAATCGAGTAAATATGCTTGGGACGACCGTAAATCTTTCCATTTAGATGACGATCTGTCGTATATTCCTCTAATTTTGTGACCACCTCATCCACCAAGGCTTCACGCTCTCTGCGTTTTTCCTTCATCATATGGGTAATCTTGTAAAACTCCGTAGGATTGAGATAACGGAAAGACAGGTCTTCCAATTCCCATTTGACGCTAGAAATCCCCAGACGGTGAGCAAGAGGTGCATATATTTCCATTGTTTCTTTGGAAATGCGCTCCTGCTTGTCTTTTCGAAGGTGTTTAAGCGTCCGCATATTGTGCAAGCGGTCAGAAAGTTTGACTAAGATAACACGGATGTCCTCAGACATGGCCATGAGCATCTTGCGATGATTTTCTGCCAACTGCTCCTCGTGAGACTTGTACTTAACTTTACCGAGCTTGGTAACTCCATCGACAATCACGCGCACATCAGGACCAAACTCCCTTTCCAAATCGTCCAAGGTCGCATCAGTATCCTCCACCACATCATGCAAGAAACCACAAGCAACCGTTACAGCATCCAGCTTGAGCTTAGCTAAAATACCTGCCACTTGGATGGGGTGAATGATATAAGGCTCACCTGATTTACGATATTGACCACAATGGCATTCCACCGCATAGACCAAAGCCTTATGGACAAAAGCCACATCCTCTTCCGTTAAATATTCTTTGGTTAAAGCGACAACTTCTTCGCCTGTTAAATTCACTTCTTTCGGCATCTCTACTCTCCAATTCTTCCTACCATTTTATCACTTTTTTAAGAAGACGTCATTTTACAAAGGAGTATCCTATGAAAAAAATTGTACTAACACTATTAGGAGCTACTGCTCTATCTATTGCCGTTCCAATCAATGCTGCTGAAACCAATACAACAAATAACTTTGAAGGTCCTCGTTATGAGCGTATATATTCTCATCGTTATAGTAAAACAGTAACAAGATACTATAACGATGATGGTTACATCCCACCAACTATCTACTATTCAGAATATAATGATAGTTTCCAATCAACCTTCAAAGGAACACTTGAAATAGATAGTGTACGAAGATCAAACGGTGGAACTCGTGTCACATACACTGGTACCTTGACTGGATTTTGGAATTAAAATCCTCAAGATACTTTCTTTTATCCTTTAGTTTATAAGGAGAACACCTATGAAAAAAACTGCTATTTCTATCTTTGCTCTCCTAGTGTTAGGAGCTAGCTGCCTGTTCCTATTCAGCCAGCAAGGCTATAAAAAAACAGTCGTTCAATACTATGCTAACGATCAGAACCTGCCCAATAGGATAAGTTATAGTGAATATAGCGACAAACGAGAAGCCAACTACGGTGGCACTCTAAACATCACATCTATCAAACAAGCTAATGACGGAGTTTATGCAACCTATGAAGGGCAATTGACACCTCTCCAATATTGATAAATTGATAACCAGCCTGTCTTCATCTAGTCATGCTGGTTTTTAAGTTCATTCTAAATTCTTACCTATTTTTCCCAACTGTGCTATACTTAATTTAGTACATTCTTTGAGATTGGAGTCAATATGAAAATCCATAAAACCGTGAATCCTGTTGCCTATGAAAACACCTATTACCTAGAAGGCGAAAAGTACCTCATCGTTGTTGATCCTGGTAGCCATTGGGAAGCCATTCGTCAGACCATCGAGAACATCAACAAACCGATCTGCGCCATTCTATTGACCCACGCCCATTATGACCATATCATGAGTCTGGACTTGGTTCGCGAGACTTTTGGCAATCCTCCTGTCTATATCGCAGAGAGTGAAGCCAGCTGGCTCTATACTCCTATCGATAACCTCTCTGGTCTCCCTCGTCATGATGATATGGCAGATGTGATCGCAGAACCTGCTGAACACACCTTTGTTTTTCATAAGGAATACCAACTGGAGGAATTTCGTTTCACTGTCTTGCCAACACCAGGTCACTCTATCGGTGGTGTTTCTATCGTCTTCCCTAATGCTCACCTAGTCTTGACAGGAGATGCTCTTTTCCGTGAAACAATCGGACGGACGGATCTTCCGACTGGTAGCATGGAGCAACTCCTTCATAGTATCCAGACCCAACTCTTCACCCTATCAAACTATGATGTCTATCCAGGGCATGGTCCAGCTACGACCATCGCCCATGAAAAGACCTTCAATCCTTTTTTCTAGCAAGATAATAACAATTAAGTAAACTATCCAGCAAGTCTTTCCATTATAAAAGGCATCCAATCAAGTTTTCGAACCTGATTGGATGCCTTTTTCTGATTACTTGCTTCTTTGCATTACCAAATAATCACACGCTCTTCTGGTGAACGCCACATACCGTCGCCTTCTTTGACATCATAGGTTGTAAAGAAATCATCAAAGTTTGGTACTTGTACATTGACACGGAGTTTGGCTGGTGCGTGCACATCGACGCTAGCCAAGAGTTTCATAAATTCTGGACGGCCTTTCATGCGCCAGATACGACCGAAGTTGTAGAAGAATTCTTCTGCTGAAAAGTCTGGTTCTCTCTTAGCTGCTTCAAGCGCTGCAGCGATTCCTCCCAAGTCAGCCACGTTTTCTGACACAGTCAGTTTACCGTTGATGGTTGCTCCATAAGAATCCTGTCCATCAAATTGGTCAATAACTTTTTGTGTTTTCTCCTTGAAGGCGGCATAGTCACTCTCTGTCCACCAATCCTTGAGACTACCATTTTCATCAAAGGAAGCTCCATTGGTATCAAAGGCGTGGGAAATTTCATGGGCAATAACTGCACCAATACCCCCGTAGTTAGCAGAAGATGACTGATGCAAGTCATAGAAAGGTGCTTGCAAAATGGCCGCTGGGAAGACAATCAGGTTCTTCTGTGGATTGTAGTAGGCATTGACCATATGAGCAGGCATGCCCCATTCCTTGTAGTCTACAGGTTGGTTCCACTTGCTCCAACTGTGTTTGATTTCCACACGCGCAAAGGCTAGAGCATTGTCAAAAAGACTAGCAGTCTCATCCACTACCTTGTCCTTATAGCGTGCTGGCAATTCTTCTGGGTAACCGATGTAAGGCTTGATAACATTGAGTTTGACGATGGCCTTGTCACGAGTTTCAGGAGTCAGCCAGTCATTTTTAGCCAAGCGTTCCTTATAGACATCAATCATAGTTGCCACTTTCTTCTCCACATCCGCCTTAGCTTCGGGAGAGAATTTTTCATGGGCATACCAGAGACCCAAGGCTTGTTTGAAAGGACCTTGTGCTAGCTGGTAGGCTGCCTTGACCTTGTCTTTGGCTTCTGGAACTCCTGAAAGCGCACGGCTATAGGCACCTGACAAGACACGGATTTCTTCTGTTAAATAGCTGGTTGAAAGATTCACAACACTCAAAATCAAGGTTGCCTTGAGGAGAGGCCAAGCTTCTTCACTATAGAATTGATCTGCTGCTTGCCAGAAACGTTCTTCGTCTACGATAACCTTGTCTGGCACTTGTCCAAGAACGGCTTGGAAGAAGTCTTCCAAAGGTAGGGAAGGCGCAAATTTCTTGAAATCTTCGTAAGCATATGGATGATAAAGTTTAGCATACTCTGAACTTTCTTCATTAGAAAGCACCACTGCTGCAATTCGGCGGTCCAATTCAAGTCTTTTCTCTAGCAAGTCTTCAATTTCTTCATCAGAGAAATCATAAGCCTTGAGGAGATTTGCGCTGGTTTCTTTCCAAAGAGTCAAGAGCTCTTCTCGCTGAGGATGGTCTTCTGCATAGTAGGTCGTGTCTGGCAAGATAGTTCCTGGAGCACTAGCCCAGAGAACATTGGTTCTGGCATCCATAAAGTCTGGCGATACACCAAAAGGAAGGAAATTAGGTTTTCCTGCGAGCTCAAACTCTGCTAGTTTAGCTGTAAAATCCGCAAAAGTCTCCAATTCTTGGAATTCTTTAAGGAGTGGTAAGACAGGTTTGATACCGTCAGCTTCTCTCTTGTCAAAATCACGAACTAGGTGGTGGTATTTGACAAAGTTTGCCAAGATAGCATCCTCAGGCACCTCTTCACCTGCCAACCACTTGTCTGTTGTCGCCAACATCAGGTCTTCAATTTCCTGGTCTAAATCAACAAAACCTCCTGTTTGAGACTTATCTGCTGGGATTTCAGCTGTCTTCTGCCATTCTCCATTGATTGCATCATAAAAATCATCTTGATAACGTGTCATCTTGTTCTCGCTTTCATTTGTATTTGTTTTTAGCTTAACAAAAATTGCTTGGGAATGCAATTAAAAATGAACTTTCCTTTTCCATCATTTTTCAGTTATTATTTTAATTTTTTCAAAAATTAACTTGACTTAATTTTTTTTTTAAGGTATATTAAGAGACAGGAGGAATACAACTGTATGATACGTATCGAAAACCTCAGTGTCTCCTACAAAGAAACGTTGGCACTTAAGGATATTTCACTAGTGCTCCAAGGACCAACAATTACCGGAATCATTGGTCCAAACGGTGCTGGAAAATCAACATTATTAAAAGGTATGCTGGGAATTATCCCTCATCAAGGTCAGGCATTTCTCGATGACAAGGAAGTTAAAAAATCCTTACATCGAATTGCCTATGTCGAACAAAAAATCAATATCGACTACAACTTTCCCATCAAGGTCAAGGAATGCGTCTCGCTAGGACTCTTTCCCTCTATCCCTCTCTTTCGCAGTTTAAACGCTAAACATTGGAGAAAAGTAGAGGAAGCCCTTGAAATCGTCGGCCTAGCTGACTACGCAGAACGGCAAATCAGTCAACTATCTGGAGGTCAGTTCCAGCGGGTTTTGATTGCCAGATGTTTGGTCCAGGAAGCCGATTATATCCTCTTGGATGAACCCTTTGTTGGGATTGACTCTGTCAGTGAGGAAATCATCATGAATACGCTGAGAGATTTGAAAAAAGCTGGGAAGACGGTTCTCATCGTCCACCACGATCTCAGCAAGGTTCCCCACTACTTCGATCAAGTCTTGCTTGTCAATCGAGAAGTGATTGCCTTTGGTCCAACCAAAGAAACCTTTACCGAAGCCAATCTCAAAGAAGCTTACGGTAATCGACTCTTTTTCAATGGAGGTGACCTATGATTGCAGAATTTATCGATGGATTGCAAAAATTCCATTTCTTACAAAATGCCTTGATAACAGCCATTGTCGTCGGGGTCGTAGCTGGAGCTGTAGGATGTTTCATCATTCTACGCGGGATGTCACTCATGGGAGATGCCATTTCACATGCTGTCTTGCCAGGTGTAGCCCTCTCCTTCATCTTGGGCGTTGACTTCTTTATCGGAGCCATTGTCTTTGGATTGCTAGCTGCTATCATCATTACCTACATCAAGGGGAACTCGATTATCAAAAGCGATACCGCCATCGGCATTACCTTTTCTTCTTTCTTAGCCCTCGGTATCATCTTGATTAGTGTCGCTAAAAGTTCAACTGACCTTTTCCATATCCTTTTTGGTAATATCCTAGCCGTCCAAGATACGGATATGTTTATTACTATGGGTGTTGGGGCAGTCATTCTCTTGTTAATCTGGATTTTCTTCAAGCAACTCTTGATAACTTCCTTTGATGAACTCTTGGCTAAAGCCATGGGAATGCCTGTCAATTTCTATCACTACCTTCTCATGGTACTCCTGACTCTCGTGTCTGTGACAGCCATGCAAAGTGTCGGAACTATCCTGATTGTAGCCATGCTGATTACCCCAGCTGCAACTGCTTATCTTTATGCTAATAGCCTGAAAAGCATGATTTTCCTTTCCTCAACCTTTGGAGCGATAGCTTCAGTTTTGGGACTCTTTATCGGTTATAGCTTTAACGTTGCGGCAGGTTCTAGTATCGTGCTCACAGCTGCTAGTTTCTTTCTCATTAGCTTCTTTATCGCTCCAAAACAACGATATTTGAAACTGAAAAATAAACATTTGTTAAAATAAGGGGCAAAACCCCAATAAATTGGAGGATCTAATGAAAAAATTAGGTACATTACTCGTTCTCTTTATTTCCGTCATCGCTCTTGTAGCATGTGCTAGTGGAAAAAAAGATGCAGCTTCTGGTCAAAAACTAAAAGTTGTTGCTACAAACTCAATCATCGCTGATATTACTAAAAATATTGCTGGTGACAAGATTGATCTTCACAGTATCGTTCCTGTTGGTCAAGACCCACACGAATACGAACCACTTCCTGAAGACGTTAAGAAAACTTCTGAGGCTGACCTCATTTTCTATAACGGTATCAACCTTGAAACAGGTGGCAATGCTTGGTTTACAAAATTGGTAGAAAATGCCAAGAAAACTGAAAACAAAGACTACTTTGCAGTCAGCGAAGGCGTTGATGTTATCTACCTTGAAGGTCAAAACGAAAAAGGCAAAGAAGACCCACACGCTTGGCTTAACCTTGAAAACGGTATGATCTTTGCTAAAAATATCGCAAAACAATTGAGCGCTAAAGACCCTAGCAACAAGGAATTCTACGAAAAAAATCTCAAAGAATATACTGATAAGCTAGACAAACTTGACAAGGAAGCTAAAGAGAAATTTAACAACATTCCTGCTGAGAAAAAACTCATCGTAACCAGCGAAGGATGCTTCAAATACTTCTCTAAAGCCTACGGTGTCCCAAGTGCCTATATTTGGGAAATCAATACTGAAGAAGAAGGAACTCCTGACCAAATCAAGACCTTGGTTGAAAAACTTCGCCAAACAAAAACTCCTTCCCTCTTTGTAGAATCAAGTGTGGATGACCGTCCAATGAAGACTGTCTCACAAGATACAAATATCCCAATCTACGCACAAATCTTTACTGACTCTATCGCAGAACAAGGTAAAGAAGGCGACAGCTACTACAACATGATGAAATACAACCTTGACAAGATTGCTGAAGGATTGGCAAAATAATACTCTGAAAAACGTCATTCTCACATGAGCTGACGTTTTTTTCTGCCCATATTTCCAGTCAAATCATTGGAAAATTCTGACCGTTTCAGCTAAAATGGAAGAAAAAAGATTGGAGTATCTTATGGTAACTTTCCTCGGAAATCCTGTGAGCTTTACAGGTAAACAACTACAAGTCGGCGACAAAGCACTTGATTTTTCACTCACTACAACAGACCTTTCTAAAAAATCTCTAGCTGATTTTGATGGCAAGAAAAAAGTCTTGAGTGTCGTGCCTTCTATCGATACAGGTATCTGCTCAACTCAAACGCGTCGTTTTAACCAAGAACTGGCTGGACTGGATAATACGGTTGTCTTGACTGTTTCCATGGACCTCCCTTTTGCTCAAAAACGTTGGTGCGGTGCTGAAGGTATTGAAAATGCCATCATGCTCTCAGACTATTTCGACCATTCCTTTGGACGTGATTACGCTCTCTTAATTAATGAATGGCACCTATTGGCACGCGCAGTCTTTGTCCTCGATACTGACAATACGATTCGCTACGTTGAATATGTGGACAATATCAATTCTGAACCAAACTTCGAAGCCGCAATTGCAGCCGCTAAAGCCCTATAGAAAAAATCCTCTGTCACAAAGAGTTCTCTACTCTTTGAAACGGAGGATTTTTGTTTACGAGTAAATACAAGTCCAATCTGATAAAAACAACTACCTTATACTGGAATCTAGCCACAGGTTACTCAAGACACTGCTTTGAGGTTGGAGATGGAAACTAACCTGATTTGAAAAGATTTTCGAAGAGTATTACTCTACAGATTTCAAGGCTTCAAGCATATCAACCTTTCTCAAATGATGATTAACGAAGAAACCAAGCAAGGTCAAAATGATGCTTACTGCTGCCACTGGGATTACATAGACTTCCCAGCCTACCTGTGGATAAAAGAGAATAGTCGCTGGTGAAATCATTTGAATCAAAAACTGGTGTAAATAGAAACCAGTTACGAGACCAAGGACGATTCCCACAAGGGACAACACAATCGTCTCACGGTAAATGTAGAGGGTGACTTCATTATTATGAAAACCGAGAACCTTGATAGTGGAGAGTTCACGGATTCTCTCAGCTACGTTGATGTTGGTCAGATTGTAGAGGATAACGATAGCCAATAGAACCGACACGATAACTAAGATGGTCATGGTCTGATTGAGGGAGCTAGCGACGGAGTCAAAGAGTCGAATGGCTGAAGCGTTCTGGACGACACTGGATACCGCAGATTGATTCATGAGTAAACCTGCCTGACTTTCGATACTAGACGCACTGGTATTCCTTAGCGAGACCAGATAAGTGTTGGCTTGGGGCACCTGTCCGTAAATTTGCTCATAGCTAGCCTGACTCATATAAATAAAGTGCCCAACGTAATTTTCAGCAATGGCAGCGACCTTTAGCTCCTTACCTTCAATTTCTAGAATCTGCCCAACCTTGACATCTGCCAACTGAGCAAGTTTAGCTGTAATAACGACGCCATCTTTTAATGTCAGCTCTTGCTGATGATGTTGCAAATGGATAAAGGGTGTCAAATCTTCCTTATCGGTCATCATAAGGGTAATTGTCTGAAGACCAGCCTTACCTTTGAAATCCTTGTCTAGCGTTTTAGAATAGATTTTCTGGTAGGCTTGGATGTCCTGCCCTTTCAACACTTCTTCTAGCTCTGCCTTGTCCTGATTGGTCGCACTAGGATTTTCAGAGACAATCATCTGATACTGTTGGATTTGTTGAAACTGTCTAGACGGAACTCCTGCTACAGAGGATTGGATTCCCAAACCTGCAAAGAGCAGAGCGACTGAACCTGCCACACCAAAGATCGTCATCAACATACGCTGCTTATAACGGAAGATATTGCGAGCAGTTACCTTATGAGTAAAACTGAGACGGCGCCAGATAAAACTGATGCGCTCTAGTAAGATTTTAGCTCCTTTAACAGGAGGTTTAGGCAGTAAAAGCTGGGCTGCTTCATCGTGAAGTTCCCTCCGAGCCACCAGATAGGCTGGTAACACACTCGCCAACCAACTCAAGACAAGAGCCAGTAAGCTATAGGTCCAATAGAACTGAATCTGGGTTTCTCCCACCACCATGCCTTTTGTAATAACACTTGAAATTACACTGGCTAGCAAATAATGACCAAGTATGCTACCTAGACCTGTTCCGACAGTCCCAGCTACTAGACCGTAAAGGAGAAACTTGGCGATAATATCCTTACTACGATAGCCTAAGGCCTTAAAAATCCCTGCATGAGTTCGCTCTTCATCCACAAAACGAGTCATAGTTGTAAAGGTCACCATGGCTGCTACGGCATAAAGCACTACAGGAAAGATATTGCCCACTGCCCGAATACTGGCTGAAGCATTGCTGTACATGAGGTAGCCCTGACCGCCAGGCATGGTCTGACGATTATAGACTTGATACTTGGGCTCAGCCAAATCATCCAAGACTTGCTGATGTTTTTCTAATTTTTCCTTTTCTTGAGCTAGATTCTGTTCAGCCTGCTTTAGTTTATCCTCTTCCTTGCCCAATTCCTGCTTAGCTTGGGTAAGTTGAGAACTAGCTTGCTCTCTCTGGGCTTGAGGAAGCAAGGCTAGTTGACTTTCCTGAGCCTGTAAACGAGCTTGAGCAACTGCTAAACGACGCTTGCCTTCCTGCAAATTAGTCTCAGCCTTATCAAGGGTCTCTTGTCCCTTATCGAGAGACTCTTGTCCTTCTTTTTTCAAGACTTGCAGACGTGCCTTACCATTATCTGATAGAGCTTGTTCAAGTTCTTCCTGATGTTTCTTGGATTTTTCTTCATAAGCTGATGAAAAAGCATTTAAGCCTGCTAAATCTTGATATTTCAAGCGTGCTATATTATAGACTTTTTGATCAAACTGGCTAGGTAAAATCACCCCGTAGGCTGTCAGAGTCCCACTTCCACTTCCTGCGTATCCCATATCTCGCTGAGAGAGGATTTCAGCCGAATCCACAAAACCAGTAATGGTAAAAGTATTGTCTTTTAAAGAGGAATGACCGCCTTCTTTTTCTTTAAAACTAATCTCCTGTCCTACACTGTATTGACCCTGCAAATGACTGGCCAAAGCAATTTCCTGGTCTGACTGCGGAAGTCGCCCCTCTCTTAACTGAAAGGTTGAAATTCGCTCTGGTTTGGAATATAGCCGAATGGCATCCTGCCCATTCTCCATAGCCACATCTGTCAAGTAGCCAAATTCAACCTCTGCGCCCTGCATCTGTTCTAGTTCTTTTTGATCTGTTTGATCCAAGCCATAGTTAGACATGACTGCCAAATCCAAGGTTTGAGCAGTTCTTAAATACTCATTGGCGGTCGCCTCCATATTGGGACTAGTCACTTTGAGACCGACTAAGGCTAAAGACCCCAACATCATCAAGGTCAAGATAGATAAAAAACGCCCCTTGGAGCCGCTGAAGGACTGAATCAAGTCCTTCCAATAAGTTTTTCGCTTGATCATGCTAATACTCCAAACTGTCAATATCCTGAGGATGCTGGTTGATCACCACATCCTTGACACCGGCATCGTGCATATGAATCACACGATCAGCAATGGGCGCCAAAGCTCCATTATGAGTCACGATGATCACCGTCGTTCCCTTTTGACGAGACATATCTTGGAGAATTTTCAAGACTTGCTTGCCCGTCTGATAATCCAAGGCACCTGTCGGTTCGTCACAAAGGAGAATTTTAGGATTTTTGGCTACCGCGCGTGCAATGGAGACTCTCTGTTGCTCCCCTCCAGAAAGCTGGGCTGGAAAGTTATTGAGACGATGAGCCAGACCTACATCTGTCAAGACCTGTTCAGGATTCAAGGCATCTGTCACGATTTCTGAAGCCAACTCCACATTTTCCTTAGCGGTTAGATTGGAAACTAGATTATAAAACTGAAAAACAAAACCGACATCATTTCTACGATAATTGGTCCTCTGGTGGGAACTATAATCTGCAATATTAACACCATCTATCCAGATTTCCCCCTCATCATTGGTATCCATTCCCCCAAGAAGGTTAAGAACCGTTGACTTGCCTGCACCAGATGCACCTAGAATAATAACCAATTCACCCTTTTCAATCTCAAAATTCACATCACGATTGGCCACAATCTCCGTGTCCCCAACCTGATAACGCTTGTAACAGTGTTTCATCTCAATATAAGCCATAAGCCCCACCCTCTCTCAAACAAATTATACTACTCGAAAATCTCTTCAAACCACGTCAGCTTCCATCTGCAACCTCAAAACACTGTTTTGAGCAACCTGCGGCTAGCTTCCTAGTTTGCTCTTTGATTTTCATTGAGTATTACTTCCTATTACCATTATAACGCTTTTTCAACTAGTTGGAAACTGCTTACATTCTCAAATCCTTATTAAAAGGCAGTCTCAAACTACTGCCTTCTATCACCTTCTTAAAAATAAAATTGAACAAGATCACCTTCTGCTGTTGCCACCGAAATACAATCTTTCCCCATGCATTTCGCTTTTATTTTTTCTTTATCCAATTTAATCACACTCTTCTCAATACCTGGATAAGAGACTCGCAATTCTCCCCCACTTCTTGATAAAATGGTCAACTGTAAGAGTTTTTTATCCGCCCACCTCATGCTAACTTCAAAATGTCCACGTGCCATTAAGCCTGAAACGGAACCTGTTGACCATGCATCGGGTAGGGCGGCTAGAGGTACCAGATAAGCTGTATGAGACTGGAGTAACATTTCTGCCATTCCACTAGTAGCACCAAAATTACCATCTATCTGAAAAGGAGGGTGACTACACCAAAGATTTTGTAAGGTGGATGACTTTAACTGCTCTGCTAATAATTTATGGGCTCGATTGCCATCTCCTAGACGCGCCCAAAGATTGATCTTATTTGCCTTGGACCAACCTGTGCCGCCATCTCCACGATCATTGAGGCTAGCACGCGCCGCTTCAAGATACTCTTGTCCCTTGTAGCTAAAGAGATTGCCAGGATAGAGTCCCACTAGATGGGAAGCGTGCCGATGCTGGGCCTCCACTTTCTCATTTTGAAAATACTGCTCTTCCTCCTCATACCACTCCCTGATTCGACCAGATTGAGTGATTTGCAAAGGATTTAGTAAATCAAATTTCTCCTTGACTTCAGTCAACAAGTCCTCATCCAGACCCAATTCCTGAGCAGCCTGAATAAAATCATGAAATAACTGCCAAATCAGAGATTGGTCATAGGTATTGCCAATCGAAATCGGACCATGTTCTGGGGAATAAGACGGAGAGGACACCCAACGTTGCGCCTGCTGATCCTCATGTAAAAAATCATTCCAAAAACGAACCGTTTCCCTCAACATGGGATAAATTTTCTCCCTGAGATAGTCTTGGTCCCTATAAAATGAATAGGCTTCATAAACGGTTTGCATCATCCACGCATTGGCAGCTGGAGACCAACCCCAATAGTAATCCCAACCAGGTGCCGTCCAGCCAAAAGGAGTCGCTTGGGTATGTACCAACCAACCATTCTCCTCTCCTTCCCGAGAGACGATTCCTGCGTACCTTGCAGCCGCTAGACGACCATAAACACGCAAATCATCGATATAGTTGATGACCGGAAAAGCCGTCTCTAGGAGATTGGTAACATAGGCTGGCCAATAATTCATCTGCAGATTGATATTCAGGTGATAGTCCGAATTCCAAGGAGGATTGTCGACTGCATTCCAGACCCCTTGCAGGTTAGCTGGTAGAGCATCTGGACAATCTCTGGAAGAGCTGATCAATAAATACCGTCCATACTGGAAGAACAACTCCTCCAAAGCCTGCCCCGCTTGTGGCTTATAATTTTTTAGCAAATCATCTGTAGTGGATGTGTCAACATCATACCCCAAATCCAATTGAACACGCTGGAATAAGGCTTGGTAGTCCTGAATATGCCTTGATTTCAATTGGGCATAGCCCTTTTCTTTAGCTATCTCCACCAAGTCCTTAACCTGTTTCTCTAAATCTATTTTCTTGCGATAATTACTAGCAGGATTTTGGGCAAAATCAGTCTTAGCAGCCAAGAAAAGATTGGCATAACTGGCTCCTGATATCTGAGCCTTATCTGACCAAACTCTAATATCCCCATCTGTTTCCCAAGCTAAACAGCTAGCAAACTGCAGGTCATTGTCCTTAACTCTTCCCTTCATCAAGATATAAGAATCAGTAATATCCAACTTGCATTCCTTGTAATCAGATTTCTCCTGCTCATACTTTCCATCAGAAGCCAAATCACGACTTAGCGACAGTTCTATAGTAAAATCTAGAGTTTCCGCCCCTTCCTTAGTAAAGCGCTGAACCAAGAGATCATATGGAAAACTCGCAAAAGCTTCACGTTCAAATTTCGTTCCCTTATAGACATAAGAAGTCGTCGCAAGCGCCTTACTGATATTCAGCTGTCTCTGGTAATCCGTTACCTGAGACAAAGTCTTTCCTTGCTTGCTAAACTCAATGTGAATATCCCCAAAGGATAGATAGGTCCCATATTGACTCGTTTTTGGCCCGATCAGGTGCTGTTCAGCCAGTTCCTTAGCCCGATTGTAATCTCTCTTTTCCAAAGCCTGCCGAATCTCAGCTAAAAAACCATACTGGTCCTGAAGATTTCCACCCTGATAATCGGAACTATCAGGAAGTGGACCACCAGACCAGAGACTTTTTTCATTAAATTGAATCCTCTCAGCCCCTATAATCCCAAATACTTTTGCCCCTAAAGAACCATTGCCTATTGGTAAAGCCTCTTCTTCCCAACCCTTATATGTTGTTGAAGCTGGTCTCTTGTAGGCCAATACATAATCTTGTTTTTTATTCCTTATCATACTACCATACTAACATAAAAAGCCTAGAAATCAATTCTAGACTTACAATTTTTTATTTTCCAAGGTAGTATTCAGAAACTACGTTCAATTTTTCGTCGAATTCGAATACCAATGGTGGGAAGTTAGGGATTTCCACGTCCATGATTTCGTCATCTGACAAACCTTTGATGTGTTTTACAAGGGCACGGATTGAGTTACCGTGAGCTCCTACGAATACGTTTTTACCATCTTTAAGAGCTGGAGCGATTTTATCTTCCCAGAATGGAAGGGCACGTTCCAAAGTCACTTTCAAGTTTTCAGCATCTGGAATAACTGAATCGTCAAGTGAAGCGTAACGACGGTCTGTGTGAGCTGAGTGCTCATCATCACGATCCATGTTTGGAGGCAATACATCGTATGAACGACGCCAGATGTGAACTTGCTCATCACCAAATTGTTCAGCAGCTTCAGCTTTGTTTTTACCAGTTAAACCACCGTAGTGACGTTCGTTCAAACGCCATGATTTTTCAACTGGAACCCACAATTGGTCAGAAGCTTCAAGAGCCAAGTTAGTTGTTTTGATCGCACGTTTCAATACTGAAGTATAAGCTTGGTCAAATTCGATACCAGCTTCTTTGATCAATTTACCAGCGTCAATCGCTTGTTGTGTACCTTTTTCAGACAAATCAACATCAGCCCAACCAGTGAAAAGGTTAGCTTTGTTCCATTCAGACTCACCGTGGCGAGCAAAAACCAATTTTACCATTAGATGGATTCTCCTTTAAATTTTCCGAGGTTTTCCCTCGTTTATCTATTATTTTACACAATTTTTCACAAAAAAGCTAGTCAAAACCAAAAAGGAACCGACTGTTTGGCAGTGGGATTGCTTTGAACAAGATCAGTAAATATATGAGAAGAAATTTCCATTTCACCCTTGCTAATCTCTTTTCTTTTTGTTAGAATGATGTCAAAAAATAAAGAAGGTTAACATTATGCCACAACATCTCTTTAAAGAATTGGCTCAACTAGAGCAAGTAGAAGCTCTAGTTCTAGGAGGTTCACGGGCCGGACAAGATTTTGACAAAGACTCTGATTATGATGTATATGTCTACCTCAGTGCTCCCCTCTCGCCAGACATCAGAGAAGAAATCCTCAGTAAATACTGCTCCTATATGGAAATCGGTAATCAATTTTGGGAATTGGAAGACGATTGTGTTCTCAATAATGGTATCGAAATCGAGCTGATTTACCGCTCTTTAGACGAATTTGACAAAGATTTACAAGCCGTAGTTTTAGAGCACCAAGCCCAGAATTCTTACACTACTTGTATGTGGTACAATCTACTCAACAGCAAGATTCTCTACGATCGAGATGGTCACTATGCTGCCCTCCAGAAAAAGTACAATCTTCCTTATCCAGCTGAGCTGAAAAAGAATATCATCAACAAGCAATTCCTGCTTCTCGACCAAGCTATGCCAGCTTTTTCAAGACAAATCAAAAAAGCTCTCAAACGCCAAGACTTACTCAGCATCAATCACCGCAGTAGCGAGTTTTTCGCTTCTTATTTCGATTTGCTCTTTGTCTTCAATGAGCAAATCCATCCAGGAGAAAAACGCATGCTCCAGTACGCAAAAAACAATTGCTCTCATCTACCTCAAAATTTTGAAAACGATATTCAAGACTACTTTCAAAATCTCTACCAACTAGATCACCAGCAGAAAACAGTCCTAACTTTGGAGCATCTCCTATCAAATCTTAAACATTTGATTGATGAATCCATTTAGAACACCAACAGATAAAAGCTCATGAAATCTACTTTTCAGATGATTCATGAGCTTTTTAAATTTCCATAATATATAACGATTTAAAGTTATACTAAATGAAAATCAAAAAGCAAACTAGGAAGCTAGTCGCAAGCTGTGCTGAAGTACAGTGAGGCGACATTGACGTAGTTTGAAGAGATTTTCGAAAAGTATTAATTGAAACAAGAAAACGACAATAAACTTCTAACATGATAAAAACGCATCGTATCAGGTGTTCAAAACCTTGATACAATGCGCTTTATAGTCTATAAGATTAGTTGTCTTTTCTTCTCAAATTGAGTTTTGCCTAGACTTTTCAACCTTATTTCTCTTCAAATCCTTCTGCTACTGCTTCCGCAAAGTTTTCTTCTACGATGCTTGCACAGTGGTCACAGATGACTGCGTGGTAGCTACGTTCTGCTGTTGTTGGGTCGATACGACGGCAACGGTCACACACATCACCTGCAGCGCGTTCTACTGTGAAGGCTACATCTTCGAAGCTAACAGCAGCTTCTGGAGCTGGTCCTTCTGCGATAGTCAAGTCTGACACGATTAAAAGTTGAGCCACATTGCTGTTTACTGCTTCGAGTAGAGTTTTCACCACTTCATTTGGGTAAACTGTCAAGTGTGCTTCAAGTGATTTACCGATAACTTTGGCATTACGAGCCTCTTCCAAGGCTTTTTGAGCTTGTCCACGGAAGTCCATGAAGGCTGCCCATGTATCCAAGATTTCTTCTTGATTAGCAAAAGTTTGTGCTTCTGGCAATTCTGACAATTGAACGAAGTCTTCTGCTTCAAACTCAAGGTATGACCAGATTTCCTCTGCTGTATGAGGAAGGATTGGTGTCAAGAGTTTGGTGATTTTCACAAGAATGTCATAGAAGACAGTCTGCATTTGACGGCGTTCCAGTGATTTGGCACCTTCGATGTAAACAACATCTTTAGCAAAATCAAGGTAGAATGCTGACAAGTCAACGTTGATAAAGTTCACTAGTGCTTTATAGATTGTCAAGAATTCAAAGTTTGCATAAGCATCACGAATGGTCTTGACAAGCTGGTTAAAGCGAATCGTCATGTACTTATCAACTGAACGAAGTTCATCGTAAGCGACTGCATCTTGAGCTGGGTTAAAATCAGAGGTATTGGCAATCAAGAAACGAAGAGTGTTACGGATCTTACGGTAAGTTTCAGAGACTTGGCTTAAGATATCCATAGAGATACGCACGTCGTTGCTTGAGTCTACACTTGTTACCCAAAGACGCAAGATTTCTGCACCAAATTGTTTTTCAACATCACTTGGAGCAATGGTATTTCCAAGAGATTTAGACATCTTCTCACCTTTACCATCAAGGGCAAAACCTTGTGACAGAATTTGTTTGTAAGGTGCTACGCCATGGTTGGCAACAGATGTGATGAGTGATGAGTTGAACCAACCACGGTATTGATCAGAACCTTCTAGGTAAAGGTCTGCTGGGTAAGTTAACTCAGGACGGTTTACCACAACTCCATTCCATGATGAACCTGAGTCAAACCAAACGTCCATGATATCAGTTTCTTTTTTGAACTCGCCATTTGGTGAACCTGGATGAGTAAATCCTTCTGGCAAGAGGTCCTTAGCATCACGTTCCCACCAAATGCTTGAACCATGTTCCTCAAAGAGTTGAGCCACGTGTTCAATAGTTTCAGCAGTCATGATCGCTGTACCGTCTTCAGCGTAGAAGATAGGAAGTGGAACACCCCAAGCACGTTGACGAGAGATAACCCAGTCGCCACGGTCACGAATCATATTGTAAAGACGGACTTTACCCCATTCTGAGTGGAATTTCACTTTTTCAATTTCATCCAAGATTTCTTGGCGGAATTTAGAAACTGAGGCAAACCATTGTGGTACTGCACGCCAGATGATTGGTTTCTTAGTACGCCAGTCAAATGGGTATGAGTGAGAGATTTCTTCTTGGGCAAGAAGGAGGTTACCAAGTTTCTCGATAACAGTTGGAACTACCTTTTCATAGAATTGACCTTCAAACTCAGGACCAGCATTCTTCATCATGATACCACGTTCGTCAACAGTCACTGCGACTTCAAGACCATTAGCAATACCGACATTGTAGTCATCCTCACCAAAACCAGGGGCTGTGTGGACGATACCTGTACCAGAATCAGTTGTAACGTGGTCACCAAGAATAACCAATTCATCTACAGCTGTATCCCATGGGTGTTCTGTTACGATATGGTTGAGTTCTTGACCACGGTAAGTTGCCAAAACTTGAACATCAGCCCAACCAAATTTCTCAGACAAGCTAGTCAATAATTCTGCAGCAACCACAAACTTACGAGCTTCACCAGCAGGTTGAACCAAAACGTAATCAATATCTGCACCAACAGTCAAACCACGAGAAGCTGTGATGGTAAATGGAGTTGTTGTCCAAACTACGATATAAGTATCTGTATCTAGAACACCTTTGCCATCTTTTACCTTGTTGGCATAGTAAAGGGAAGTTGAAACCAAATCATGGTATTCAATCTCTGCTTCAGCAAGAGCCGACTCAGATGACCAAGACCAGTAAACTGGCTTAGCACCACGGTAGATATAACCTTTATTAGCCATCTCACCAAATACACGGATTTGAGCTGCTTCATAGTCAGGAGTCAAAGTCACATATGGATTTTCCCAGTCACCAGAAACACCCAAACGTTTAAAGTCTTCACGTTGTTTATCTACTTGAGAAAGAGCATATTCACGGCAAAGTTTCAAGTACTCAACCAAGTCCATTTCTTTGCGTTTGATACCTTGTTTTGCCAAAACTTGCTCGATTGGCAGACCATGTGTATCCCAACCTGGAATATAAGGAGCATAAAATCCTGACATAGACTTAGAACGAACAATGATATCTTTTGAAATCTTGTTCATAGCGTGTCCAACGTGAATATTTCCGTTCGCGTATGGAGGACCATCATGCAAGGTGAAATGAGGTTTTCCTTGGTTCAATTCTTGACGACGTTGATAAAGTTTTGCATCTTCCCATTCCTTTTGCCAAACTGGCTCTTTGGTAGGAAGGCCTGCACGCATTGGGAAAGCTGTTTTCCCAAGGTTAAGGGTATCTTTGAGTTTCATGGTATCTCCTTTATAAATAATAACAAATTAAAAACCACGACTTCCAAAAAGGACGAAAATCGTGGTACCACCTTTATTCGAAAAAAGACTCAGCTTTTTTCCTCTTATCCCGTAACGTGGGGAACGTCAAATCTTACTTCATTCAGACTTGATTGTTTGAGAGGATAATCTTATCATTAGGGAATGCAGGACTCACACCATCTCCTGCTCGCTGGAAATATAAGGATAAGATATTGTTCTCAGATTATTTCTTATAAAATTGTAACAGATTCTTGCGGTGCTGCAAAACCTGGTTCTGAGTTTACAGCTTCAGTAGCTGGTGTTGGTCCTGAGTAATGGCTTGGAGCTACTTCTGGCTCTTCATACATTGGACCAACTGGATGAGCTGGACTTTCTTCAACAACCGGAGCTGGTGAAACCAATTGTTCTTGCTCAGCTCTAGCTTCGGCTTCCGCAAGTTCCTTATTAGCTGCTTCGATACGCGCTTGCAACTCTGCCATTTCCTCGGGAGAAAACTGACGAGTAATATCAATTGGTTCTTCCTCTTGATGTTGTTGTAAGACAGAATCACCTAAGACTTCACTTACCACTTCTTTGAAGGCTTCATCACTTGTTTGAAGATAAGTCGCTGTTGGACGAAGAATGTCTTCCCAATCTGAAGATTCAACAATTGCTAACTGGCTCTCAATTGTAGATTTGAGACGTTGATGGAAAACACGGCTCTTGTTCTTCAATTCTTCTGTTTCAACAGCAACTTTCTTAGCATTATCAGTTGCTTGACGAAGAATTTCATTTGCCTTGTACTTAGCTTCTTCCAACAAACGTTGTGCATCCTGCTCTGCTTGTTGGATAATATTGTTTGAGCGTTCAGTTGCAGCTTGTTTTACTCGTTCAGCTGTATCTTGTGCAATCAATACAGACTGGCTCAATGAATCTTTCATCTCATCAAAGTAAGACAAACGCTCTTCCAAACTCTTAATATGTAAATCCTTATCATGATTAGAGCGAACCAAATCTTCATAATCACGGACTACAATATCTAAAAATTCATCTACTTCTTCTTGATCAAACCCTCTAAAGCGTGTGCTAAAGGTTTTATCTTTGATTTCTAACGATGTAATTGGCATAATTTTCCTCACTTACTTAATAACAATTGGACCGTTAATTTCTTTTTATCTTTTTTTGTTTGCCCATTATCCCTAACAAGTTTCAATCGACCAAATTTCCTTACACTAATCAAATCACCAACTTGAACTGCATAATCTGATTTTTCAACTAAATGGTAATTGACTTGAACTGCCTGCTTTTCAATTAACTGATTTGCCTGATTTCTAGAGAGCTTGAAGACCCCAGCTAGAAAAACATCTAACCTAGAACTAGCTATACAAATATCTAATTCTTGATAGTCCTCCACTGTATCAATCTTCTCAGTAAAATCCCGTTCTTCTAGACGAACCGGTAGACGAGCAATTTTCGTAATACCGTCTTGAAAAAGGAGAGTAAACTGTCGATTAATGATAATCTGGGCTCTCTCTTCGTTGACTAAGATATCACCAAATAGCTTCCTATCAATTCCCAGCTGATTTAAAACAGTCCCTAATATTTTTGCATGCGTTAGGCGTTCAAACTTATTAGGATAGACTATTTCTTGCAAGGATAGTTCAAAATCAGAGAATTCCGGCTCAAAATAATCAGGATACAGGAGTACCCGTACATATTCAGTTTCAAGAAACTGCCGACTGCTCATGTAGGAGATGCCGTTGGTTGATGCTAGCACCTTTAAAATCTTTTCTTGATGGGGATTTACAAAAGGTGTTAAAAAAGGAGAATAAGAATCTTCTACCTTTTTTATCCATTCTAATCCCTTATCAATAAAAGACGAATCATTCTTAGAAAAGTGTTGATAAATCATCTTGTTCATAGAAAGATCACTAAAAGTCGAATCAACTGTTCCCCTAGGAAGTGAACTAGTAATACCGCAATCCAGACAGACAAGTCAAGACCTGCAATCTGGAGGGGCAAACGTTGCAAGGGAGCTATTATCGGTTTCACTAAACTAATAATCAAGCGTCCAAGACGTGATTCATAAGCATTAGGAAACCAAGACATCAGAGCAAACACGATTAAAATCAGTGAATAGATATCCACTGCATTTTGAACAAAACGAATGAGAAAGATCATTATCTCACTCTCGTACGTTTCATATCAAAGCCAAATTCACCATTTTGTGATTCATCTGGAATTTTGATGTCTTCAATATTGACGACAACATCAACTGGTGTCAGCAGGTACATAGTAGATGCTACCTTTTTCATGTTACCAGCTAAAACGTGACGCGCCCCATCCAGATAGTCCAAACAACGACGTGCTTGAACTTCTGTCATATATTGGAAATCAATCAAAATACTTTCGTTACCAGCTAATAAATCAACAATATCTGTGGCATCTTCGTATTTACGTGGATAACGAACATCAATTGTCACCTTATCAGTAGAACGTTGACTTTGCATAGCCAACTCTTGTTGACGGGCATGAAGACGAGTGATGTTTTTATCTTTAGATGGCGTGCTAGCAGCTTGTTGAGGCAACTCTTGAACAGAAGGGACTGGAGTTACAATCGGCTCTTCAGCTTTAGGCTGATATGCATTACCAACATCTTCTCCATCTTCTGTAAAATAATCTATAAATTTATCAAATCTATCTTTTAAAGACATATTTCTTTCCTATTTAAAAAATGCTGTACCAATTCTGACAAATGTTGAGCCAAATTCAATCGCTTCCTTGTAGTCACGACTCATACCCATACTCAAGTCCGTCATTGGCATATTGGGAATTTGTTTTTCTCTAATTTCTAGTTGCAAATCCTGCGTAGCTTTAAAAATTTCTTTCAACTCATCACTACTAGCTTCAAAAGGAGCCATGGTCATCAAGCCGACATATTCAATTTTATCTAAGGTGGCCAATTCTGGCAAGAGCTCTAATAGTTCTTCCCTTGAAAAACCATGTTTGCTCTCTTCCCTTGAGATATTTACTTGTAAGAAACACTTAACAACTCTGTCACTTCTTTTTTGAATTTCCTCTGCTAGCTTTAATGAATCCAAAGCGTGGAAATAATCAACATACTGAATGACATCTTTGACCTTGCGTCTTTGCAAGGTTCCAATCAAATGCCAGGTGATATTTCTATCTTTTAAAGCTTGATATTTCTCAAGAAATTTATCTACACGATTTTCACCAATATGATGCACACCTAGCGGAAGCAAAGCCTCCGCTGTCGGTACGTCTACATATTTTGTAACAGCAACAACCGAAACAGAATTGGCTTCTCTTCCTGACTGCTGACTTGCATCTTTTATTTGTTGAAAAACACGTTCTGTATTTTCTTTCAAATTCATTTACTTAACGATTTTTGAAAAATGGAGGAGTGTCTAATTCATCCTCATCGTGTAAAGATGGCGCTTCGAAACGTTCAACTGGTGATACCACTGAATCAGTTGGTCGAACAATTGTCTCACGACGCAAGTCCCAATCACCAAATGCTGAAGTTTGAGAAGTTTCTGTACGGCGAGGTGCTGGACTTGGAATTTCTGCAGTTTCAGCCATATCAAACTGACGATTATGATTGTGTGCATGACTAGGACTTACTTGTTCATGACGGACAGCTTGTCTTGGTGCATGGCCCACAACTTTTTCCACACGATCTTGACGAACACCAGTTGCAACGACTGTAACACGGATTTCATCTTTCATGTTTTCATCGATAGATGTTCCGAGCCAGATGTTCACTCCTTGACCAGCTGCTTGGTTGACGATTTCTGAAGCTTCTTCTGCTTCAATCAAAGTCAAGTCAAGTCCACCAGTAACGTTGACAATGACATCCTCGGCACCGTCAATAGTTGTTTCAAGAAGTGGTGAGTAAATTGCCTTACGAGCTGCTTCTACCACACGTTCTTCTCCACTACCGATACCGATACCCATTAAGGCATTCCCTTTATTTGCCATAACTGTTTTCACATCGGCAAAGTCAAGGTTAATCAAACCAGGATTTGTAATCAAGTCCGTAATCCCTTGAACACCTTGGCGAAGTACGTTATCTGCTTCGCTAAGAGCTTCAAGAAGTGGAGTTTTCTTATCAACAATTTCAAGCAAGTTGTTGTTTGAAATAATCAATAGAGTATCCACATGCTCACGAAGTTGATTGATTCCTTCTACAGCATACTGACCACGTTTGCTTCCTTCAAAACCGAAAGGACGTGTCACAACACCAACTGTAAGAGCACCCAAATCTTTAGCAATGCGGGCAATAACAGGAGCTGCACCAGTACCAGAGCCCCCTCCCATACCTGCAGTAATGAAGACCATATCTGCTCCAGTAATAGCTTGAGTCAAGGCTTCTTCGCTTTCTTCAGCTGCCTTTTGACCAACTTCAGGTCGACCGCCAGCACCCAAACCACGAGTCAATTTAGGGCCTAACTGAATTACAGTCTCAGCTTTTGTACTACTCAAAGCTTGTACATCTGTGTTTGCTGCGATAAATTCTACGCCTGCAACACCTTCGTCAACCATGCGGTTAATGGCGTTACCACCACCTCCACCAACACCGATTACTTTAATCACTGCACCTTGAGCAGCCGCTGTATCAAATGAAAATGTCATAGTTTATTTTTCCTCTTTTATTCATCAAACATACTTCCGATTAAGCCACGGAAACGATCTGCGATTTTTGGTTTATTTTGAGAAGATACTTTATCTTCTTTCGGAGCAACTACGTTCGTAGAAGCTGATTGCTCTACCTCAGTATTTTGAACTGATTGAATAGGGGTCGGTTGTGCTACCTGCGTAACACGTTGAATCATCCCACCAAAATTAATTGGTTGGTGACGCAAAGTATCTTCACCCTTGACTGCTCGTTGTGCTAACAAATGCACTTCAGTCAATTGACCAGCAAATTCAGACAAGCTAATCACATGAGCAAAGGCAGGATTACGGATTCCAACTTGATTTGGAACGTAAAGTTTGACACCAACGCCAAAGACTTCCTGTGCAAGTTCTACAATACCTGGTAAAATAGCATTTCCACCAATCAGAACAATCCCACCTGGAAGATCCAACAAATGTCTTCTTTCCAACTCTTGTTTGATTTGTTCAAAAATGTGCTTAATGCGGGCTGAAATAATCTCTGCTAGGTAGCTTTCTGTAACTTCTACAGGTTCTACTTCACCAATTACTTCAACTTGGAAGGTTTCATTGCTTGCAAGTGAAGGGTAGGCTTCACCATAGTTCAATTTCAATCCTTCAGCTAATTTCTGTGAAGTCTTCAAAACTTTAGAGATATCTTTTGTGACATAATCTCCACCTTCTTGAAGAATATTTGTAAACTGGAGTTCTTGGTTACGGATTGTAGCAACAGTTGTTTGACCTGCTCCCATATCAATCACAGTAGCTCCAAATTCACGCTCTCCTTCGTTCAAGACTGAACGAACCAAAGCCAATGGTGAAATAATAATATTTTCAACTTGAACACCTGAGCGCTCAACTGTTTTACGTAAATTGTGAAGAATAGTACGTGGACCTGTGTAAAGCAAACCACGCATTTCAAGACGAACCCCCATCATACCACGTGGGTCACGAATACCTTGGAAACCATCTACGATAAATTCTTCTGGAATAAAAGTAATGACTTCACGATCTGGTGTCATACTCTTTGTCAAGGCTGATTTAACAACATTTTCAACATCTTGATCTGTAATTTCTTTTGTATCAGATGTAACTGGAATCATACCTTGAGTTGGTTCTACCTGCAAAAGATTTCCAGGCAAACCAACATTCACTGATTTGATTGAAATGCCAGCTTTCTCTTCTGCTTGGGAAATAGCTGACTTGATAGCAGTTGCTGCTGCTTCAATATCAACGATAATCCCATCCTTTACACCTTTACTCTTGGCATTACTTACACCAATTACGTTTAGTTCACCATTTCTATGCTCGGCAACCAATACTTTAATCGAATTAGTTCCGATATCTAAGCCTGTAAAAAAACCATCTCTAGCCATTACATCGCATCCTCTCTCTTCCAAGTTTCAAACTTCTATTCAATATAGCTAAAATAGGGCATAGCTATTCACAGAATATTATAACACAAAAAATCCAATCGTGCTTAGTTTTTCCTAAATTTACTTACCATTTTTTCACATTCTTTCCTTAGCTTTTTTTATTTTCCAAACAAGTTATAAAAAAATCAGATTTATGAAAAAAAGAAAGCTCATTTCTAAGCTTTCTTTGCAATCATTTTTTCTGCTTCTTGCTCTAAAAATAGTTCCAAGATTTTCTTTGTTAACGTAATCGCTGCTGATAAGGCCAGGGAAACGATTAAATAATTAGCTACTAAGCCATGGTCTCCAACCAATGGTGGTTTTGTCAAGAATCCGTAATCTCCACCTGTTACTAAATTGACCACAAAAATCAAGGCATTTAATGCAAAGGTCATGAGAAAAATTCTTTTCACATCTAGCATTCTCGCATCGTACTGTCTCAAGAGATAAACCAGTGAGTTCCCCAAGAGAGCTAAGTGCCCAAAGATAAAGGACAAAATGGCAATATGTGGGAAAGGATAGGGATCTGGCACTGGATAAACAAAGGCAGCTAATGTCCCAAATGTTCCTAGTAATGCAAAATACTGCCTATATTTAGACTGACCAGGAAGCAAAAGCACCACAAACATAGCCATACGGCAATGGTAAAAGGGTAAGCTTTCTGACAATGGCATATGATTAACCCCGTACCATCCATAAAGAAGGATTAACTGAACTGCCTGCAAGATTTGGAAAAATCGTTGATAAGCCTTCTTTTCACGATAACGATAGGCTGTATAAAAGGTCAAGGCCAAGAGTGTAAATATACTGACATACCAAAAAAGATCAAACTTGGGTGGCTCTGTTGCTTGGGTCGTAAAGAAAATATCCCATAAATTCATCTAGTCTTCCTCATGTTTCAAAATTTTCCTGCATTTTATTATACCATGCTATTTGTCAAAAATGAATTTAGAAATACGTAAATGTTTGACAAAATCACTTAGCTTCATTTTCTAAACTTTCTACCAACTTGGCCAAATTCATAGAGTTAGAGCCCTTGAGCAGGATTTGGTCATGCACTCCAAGGCTTTCTTTGACCTGCTTAACTAGGTCTTCAAATTGGTCTTGGTTTTCTGTTTTCTTGAAGTAGTAAACGTGGCCGATTGGGAACATTTGACTAGCCAATTGGGCTAATTCAGCAATGTCTTCTCCATAGAAAATAACTGTATCAAGCACATCTGGAGAAAGGCTCAAAATCATCTGATTATGGAGTTGAATAGACTGGTCACCAAGTTCCTTCATGTCCGCCAAGACAGCGATTTTCTTGCCACCTTCGTTGGCTGGAATGGCAGAGAAAGTCTCTAAAATCAGCTTCATAGCAGTTGGATTGGCATTGTATACGTCAGACAGAATATCTGCTCCATTGGCCGCTTTCTTCCACTCGGTACGGTTACGCGTCAATTCAAGATTTTGGAAGGCCTGACGAATTTGCTCCTCTGAAACTCCTTCTTGCAGGGCAACATAGGATGCAATCATAGCATTGGTGGCATTGTACTTACCAGTCACTGGCAAATCAAGGGGTTGCTCCAAGAAATTGGCCTTAAAGGTCAAGCTATCCTTACGCTCAACCAAGTCGGTAATTTCCAACTCTGCCCCTTGCCCAAAACGAACTACCTTTTTATCAGTTGGCAAGTAGTCCTCTACAATAGTGTCAGTTGGCGCTAAAAGCAAGGAACCAGACGACATGCCATCAACAATTTGCATTTTTCCTTTAGCAATCTCAGAACGGTCTTTGAAAAAGGCCAAATGGGCTTCTCCAACCAAGGTCACGATGGCTGTTTTTGGATGAGCCAATTCTGATAAGAGATGAATATCTCCCAAGTGATCCTGTCCCATCTCCAAGACCAACTTTTCTGTTCCTTCAGGCATGTGAAGAACCGTGTAAGGAAGACCAATCTCATTATTGTAGTTACCTTGTGTTTTGTAAGTTTTGTAGGTTGTTGATAGCAAGTGCGCTAACATATCCTTGGTCGTTGTTTTACCATTTGAACCTGTGACCGCAAAGACATCAACTGCTGTTTTTTCAAGATAGTAGGCAGCTAGGGATTGAAAGGCAGCCAAAACGTCAGCTACTAGAATGTAGGGATGATTTGCGACCTCTTTCTCAGACAGGGTTGCAGCAGCGCCATTTTCAAAGGCTGTTTCTATAAAGTCATGACCGTCACGCGCACCTTTGAGGGGGACAAATAAATCTCCTGTCGCAATCAGACGACTGTCAAACTCGGCCTTCTCTAACTGGGTGTCCTCAAAGATGCTGATATCATTTTTAGCTCCTACAACTTGAGCCACTTCATGGATTGTTAATTTCATTTCTACTCCTTTAAAAAGGGTCGAAGCTCGAGAACTCTAGTCACCTTGCAGTGATAGTTCTGGCTTCTACCCTCTCTTTCATTTTATAGCAAATGCGCTTCGCGCTTGTCAAAACTTTCCTTGGCAAGGTCAACCAAACGCTCGATTAGTTCTGGGTAGCCGATTCCCATATTGTCCCAAAGTAATGGATACATAGACCACTGGGTGAAACCTGGCATGGTATTAAGCTCGTTGAGGAAAACCTCTCCCTTATCTGTATAGAAGAAATCGCAACGAGATAGACCGAGCCCACCAATGGCACGGAAGGCAGTTTCTGCATTTTGACGCATGACAGCTACCACATCATCACTAATTTTGGCTGGGATATCCATAGTAATCTTGTTGTCAATATACTTGGCATCGTAGTCGTAGAAGGCAACATCCTTAACAACTTCTCCTGGAAGCGTGCTTTTGACATTGTAGTTACCCAGTAGACCAACCTCGATTTCACGGGCATTTACCCCTTGTTCAACCAAGATACGACTGTCATATTGGAAGGCAAGTTTCAAGGCTTGACGAAGTTCCTCTTGATTTTCAGACTTAGAAATACCGACACTAGAACCCATGTTGGATGGTTTTGTGAAAACTGGATAAGTCAATTTTTCTTCAACTTCAGCAATTTTAGCAGTCATATCATCGCCTTCAACGATAGCCACATAAGGAACTTGGGCAATCCCGACAGATTCTAAGACACGCTTAGTGGTGATTTTATCCATGGCAAGGCTTGATGACAAGATATTACAGCCGACATAAGGCATTTTCAAAACTTCGAGGAAGCCTTGAACAGAACCATCTTCTCCCATCGGACCATGAAGGACTGGGAAGACCACTGCACCATCTTCGTAGATGGCACTTGGTGCAACTTGCTTATCCCAATCAATAGTTTCATTGGTCATAAGACGATCCTCTTGACCTGGAGTCTGGCTAAATTCTTGCGTTTTAATAAAGTCACCTGACTGGCTGATGAAGAAAGTCTTGACTGTGAAACGGTCGTAGTTGACCGCACGCATCACACTCTCAGCTGAAAGAACAGAGACTTCACGCTCTGCACTACGCCCACCGTATAAAAGAATAATCGTTTGTTTCATATTACTTGTCCTAATTCTAATAGAATACTCGTTCTTTAGTATATCATATTTGCTTCTTTTTTGAAACTTGAACCTGATACTGGTCTTCAATAAATCTAAAAAGAGAACGATAAAAAATATCGGTCTCCTTGATTTTTTATATAAATGAATTGAGTTTGTTAATTTGTCCAGACTTACAGCTCTGTTCGATTTTCAATGGCTCGTAAGAGTGTCACTTCGTCCGCATACTCGATATCTGCCCCCACAGCAAGACCTCGTGCCAGGCGCGTAACCTTGATCCCAGCTGGTTTGAGCAAACGTGAAAGATACATGGAAGTTGCTTCGCCATCTGCTGTGGCATTGGTTGCTACGATTACTTCTGAAACTTCACTATCCATCAGACGAGTCATGAGACTCTTGAGATTGATATCATCTGGACTGATGCCATTCATGGGAGAAATAAGACCATGTAAGACATGATAGAGTCCATGGTATTCTTGGATGTTCTCCATGGCTGCCACATCACGACTATCTTCGAGAACTAAAATCGTCGTCTGGTCACGAGTCGGATCGGTACAGATAGAGCAAGGATCGTCATCAGTCAGGCGACCGCAGATGGAACAGTAGGTCAGCTCTCTCTTAGCAGAAAGGAGATTTTTAGCAAATTCATTGACATCGTCATCAGACATTCCAATAGTATAGAAGGCCAGACGGGTAGCCGTCTTAATCCCGATACCCGGTAACTTAGAATAACTGTCAATTAGCTTAGCAATAGGTGTTGGATAAAGCATATGTTCCTTTCTAATTCATTGGATGATGTTGGTTATAGAGGTTGATAATATCGCGCGCAATGGAAGGTCCGACACCATTTGTAAGGTTGGTGTTATGAGGGAAGACAACAGCTACAGCGATTTGAGGATTATCTGATGGTGCATAGGCCACAGCATTAGTATTGTTAGCTTTTTGACCACCCTCAACATAACTTTCGGCAGTACCTGTTTTTCCACTAATGGATACCGCTGCGCCATTTGAAAAGGCACGACCGGTTGTCAAAGCACTACCACCATGTGACACTTGATAAAAGCCTTGTTGGAGGATGGAAACATCAGACTCAGAAATATTAATTTTATTCATTTCCTTGGTTTCAACAGATTGGATTAAGTTCCCTAAGCCACCTTGTTCGTTGTTTCCATAAATCCCCTCGACAATGTGAGGTGCAATCCGAACACCGTTGTTGGCAATGGTTCCAACGTACTGGGCCAATTGCATAGGGGTATAGTTATCAAACTGACCAAATGCATTGGTAATGTAATTAGCAAAATTATACTCTTTTGGTATAAAACCAGTTGACTCATCTGGAAGGTCAATGCCTGTTGAGGCTCCAAGACCATATTCCGCAAATGTCGAACGAAGTTTCCCCATAGCGGATTCTAAATTGTTAGTTAAAACAAACATATTGGGTTGATAGGTCTGACCCATAATGCCCAAAGCCGTTTGAACCATGTAGGTATTAGAAGAATACTCCAAGGCTTCCACAGCTGTAATCGGGAATGAACCGTAAGCCTGAGTGTACCAAGAATTAATCGGAGCTGAACCTTGGAAGACAATCGGTTGGTCTGTCAAGGTCTGATTCCCTGATAAGACTCCATTCTCCCAACCAGAGCTGATGGTCGCCGCCTTGACAACAGAACCTGGGACAAAGACATTGGTTACTGTTCCCAAGGAATCAGGTGTTAAATCTCCCGTTTTCAAGTCATGTTTGAGTCCTGACATAGACAAAACCGCACCTGTTTTTGGGTTGAGGGCAACTGCATACACACCTTCTGAATACTTGGCTCCTCCATTTCCCAGTTCGGAATTGAAGTAACTCTTAAGCAGATTGTCCACGCTATCTTGAAAGGCCAAATCAATAGTCAGTTTAATATTATTCCCTTTGGTACCATCTTCGATATTTTCGACACTTTCCATATTGCCATACTTGTCTAGATGGATTTCTTTCACCGAGCGTTTCCCTTGCAAGGTTTCTTCATATTGTTTTTCTAGATAAGAGGTTCCAACACGGTCGTTTAGAGAATAACCCTTTTTGATATAAGCATCTGCTTCTTCAGCTGGAAGACCGGCTTTTTCACTGGATACACTTCCTACTATAGACGAAAGAGAAGTCTCTAGGACCTTTCGATCCCACGAAGTTGAAATACTGATCCCAGGTAAATTCTTAGAAGCTGAAGCAATCAAGGCAATCTGTGTATCTGTCAAGGAATCTGTCGCAATGGTCCCTGTCGCAAAATTTCCAACTGCATTGAGTTGGCTAAAAAGATAAATTTCTTTCTTTTCGTCATCCGAGTAGGTCAATTGACTTGGATCGATACTTTCAACAGTATTATTGTAAAGCTCGGATTCAGATAATTGATTGCCATCAGAATCAAGTCGCTTCTCACGTGGTAAACTTTCCACTGCTTTCTTATAGACATCTTGATCTGCTAGATAATAGTCCGCCAACTGTCGATCAGTCAATGTTGGAGAAGTAACTCCCACATAAGCCAGCAACTTCTTGGCTGTTTCTTTTAAATCTGCAGCCGTCATTTTGTTGTTTCGAGTAAAGGAAACAACTTGTTTCACAGTATTTTCAACCAAAGGCTTGCCGCTGGCATCATAAATTTCGCCCCGAGCCGAACTAGTGGTCACCTTTGTTTTACTAGCAGATGCTAATTTTGTCTCATAAAAATCCTTGTTCAAAACCTGCATATAAAGCAGGCGACCTATAATGGCCATAAAGAGTAAAATGACTATCGAAAACAATAAATTAAGCCGAATCGGAATCGAATGGCTGTCAAATTTTCTCATACAAATCAGTCTCATTTCTATTTAAAATCTTACTCTTCATTGTACCACAATTCGAGAAGAAAATTATGGAAAAGGAAAAAGCTTTTTTCCTTTTTACGGGAAAATACGCTTTTATTTATCTATCCCTATATTATATGATATAATAAATGTAAAAGTTCAATGACCCAGTCTTTTTCCAATACGACTCATTTAAAGGAGCCTTTCTATGGACAAACCAGATATAGCAACCATCATTGATTCCCACTTCGAAGAAATGACAGATTTAGAGCAAGGAATCGCTCGCTATTTTTTACAATCTGAAACCATTGCAGATGATTTATCTTCTCAGCAGGTTACTCAAAAATTACATATTTCTCAGGCTGCTTTGACCCGCTTTGCTAAAAAGTGTGGTTTTACAGGCTATCGAGAATTTATTTTCCAATACCAACACCAAGCAGAGAAACAAGACACCCATTCTCACAAACACAGTCCACTGACAAAACGAGTCCTTAGAAGTTATAGCAGTATGCGGGAACAAACACAAGACTTGATTGACGAAGTCCAACTAGAACGAATTGCCCAGTTAATCGAAGATGCTGAGCGCGTCTACTTCTTTGGAACAGGGAGTTCTGGCCTCGTAGCTCGTGAAATGAAATTACGCTTCATGCGTCTGGGTGTGGTCTGCGAGGCCTTGACCGACCAAGACGGTTTTGCTTGGACGACCAGCATTATGGATGAGAATTGTCTCGTACTCGGTTTCTCTCTTTCTGGCACAACCCCTTCTATTTTAGATAGTCTATTAGACGCTAAGGAAATGGGGGCACAGACTGTACTTTTTACAAGTGTTCCCAATAAAGATAGTCAGGCCTATACAGAAACTGTTATTGTAGCCACCCACAGCCAGTCTTCTTACATCCAACGTATATCCGCTCAACTTCCTATGCTCTTCTTTATCGATTTGATTTATGCCTACTTTTTGGAAATCAATCGTGAAAGCAAGGAGAAAATCTTTAATAGCTATTGGGAAAATAAAAAACTCAATGGCTATCGTAGACAAAAACGTGTAAGAAAATCCTAGTTTGGCTGAGCCAAACTAGGATTTTTATTCATCACCAAACATACCTCTTCAAAATTATGAATTAGTCATATCTTGACTTAGTCTTGAATAATTTCATGTAATCACTTTTTGAAGGGAGTAAATAAGCAAGTCTGACGGTATCCTCAACAATTGTATATAATACGATGTAATCCTTACTCAAGGTCAATCCTCGCGTTTGGTAGCGAGGATCTAATTTCTTACCAAATTTTTCATCGGCATCAAATCCAGCTTGGGGGAAAATTTCTAGACGATTAATATCTTTTCTGATACTCTCCACTTTTCGTCTCGCAGCCTCTACAGAACCGATTTCCTCTGCTATATACTGATATATTTTATCCAAACTATCAATCACTCTATGAGAATACAAAATCCTATATTTTTTATAATCCATAGCGTGTCACGACATCCTCATCTGTCAAGTAATTTCCAGCCTCAATTTTGGCATAACTTTCTTGAACTTCTGCTTGTAATTGTCTAAACAAATACTCCCTCTCTAATTCCTCTTCACTCAGTAAATCTACTTCATTTGTTACGGCAACATTCTTTAAAAATAATCTGAGTGCCGATGAAAGAGAGAGATTTTGTTCTTTTAACACTTCCATGACATCATTTACCAACTCTCTATTAGCTTGGAAGGTCACAATTTTATTTGAATCCGCTATAGCCATTTTATATAACTCCTTTATATATTTTATTTATTATCTCACAATTATAAAGAAAGTCAAGGGAATTTGATTAGAAAATCCTAGTTTGGCTGGGCCAAACTAGGATTGTTTTATTTTAAAGTGATAATAAGCACCCAACATTCCTGCTGTATTTTGGTGATGGGCAAATTCTAACCGTGTTTTTTCTGCTAAGCTTGGCACCAAGGCATCTTTTAAGGCTGTGCGAATTTTTGGTTTGAGGATAGCCTCTTGCCCCATAATACCGCCACCTAGAATAACCACTTCTGGATTGGCCACATAGCAAATATTTGCCAGACCTTTTCCTAGATAGTCTACCATACGGTCAATACCAGCCATGCAAATCTTGTTTCCTTCTGTAGCTTCCTTAAAGATACGTCGGCCATTCCACTGATCAACATCTTCTCCATGTGCTTCAGCTACATATTTCACTAAAGCTGTCGTAGAAGCCAAGTCTTGGAAATCTCCATCCTGCATATGCATATAACCAACTTCGCAGGCTGAATTGCTAAAACCATGGAAGACTTTCCCATCCATAATCAAGCAACCACCGATACCGGTTCCAATGGTCAAGCAAAGTGTCACACTCGCTCCCTTGCCTGAACCAGATACTGCCTCAGCCAGACCAGCACAGTTGACATCATTTTCAATCTCACAAGGAATCGCAAAGCTAGTCTCGATTTCCTTCTTGAACTTGGTTCCTGCATAATTTGGAATCTGAGGTCCAGCATAGAAAATCTCACCCTTATCTGGATCCACCATTCCTGCAGAAGAAATAGCAACACCTGCTACTGGGCCTTGTTCTAAATATCTGGCTACGATATCTTTGGTCTTTTGTAAGATATGAGGTCCACCTTTATGCGCCTCTGTTGGCATTTCATGCGATTCAACAAGTTGGCCTTCTTGGTCGATCAAACCATATTTGATGTTGGTTCCACCGATATCAATTGCAACGTAGTGTGTCATAAATACCTCCTTATGGATTAGAGGAAGCGCTCCTTGGTTTCGCGAATCAAGGCTGCAGCTGCTTCTACAACTGGACGATCTTCTTCAGTCACTGGCGTCAATGGTGAACGAACAGAACCAATATTCAAGCCTTCATTGATCTTCAAGACTTCCTTAATTACACCGTACATATTTCCATGTGCAGAAGTGAGTTTAGCAATGATAGCGTTGATAGCATACTGCAATTCACGCGCTGTTTCTAGGTCCTTATCCGCAATCAATTGGTTGAGTTTCAAGAAGAGTTCTGGCATAGCACCATAAGTACCACCGATACCAGCTTTTGCTCCCATGAGACGACCACCTAAGAACTGTTCATCTGGACCGTTGAAGACGATATGGTCTTCCCCACCAAGGCTAACAAAGGTTTGGATATCTTGAACTGGCATAGAAGAGTTCTTAACACCGATAACACGTGGGTTTTTCAACATTTCTGTGTAAAGGCTTGGAGTCAAAGCAACACCTGCTAATTGAGGAATGTTGTAAATCACGTAGTCTGTATTTGGAGCTGCAGAACTGATATCGTTCCAGTACTTAGCAACTGAGTATTCTGGCAAGCGGAAATAAATCGGCGGAATCGTTGCAATGGCATCTACACCCAAGCTTTCAGCATGGCGAGCAAGTTCCATACTGTCTTTGGTATTGTTGCAAGCAACGTGAGCAATGATTGTCAATTTGCCCTTGGCAACTGCCATGACTTCTTCCAAGATTAACTTGCGGTCTTCAACGCTTTGGTAGATACATTCACCAGAAGAACCATTAACATAAAGACCTTGAACACCTTTATCAATGAAGTATTCCACCAAGGCACGCGTACGCTCTGGACTTACTTCTCCTTGATCATCATAACATGCGTAGAAGGCTGGAATGACACCTTCATATTTTTTTAAATCTGACATAGATTTTCTCCTAACTTATTTCCGAAACGAGGGGAGAAAATAAATTTTTCATCCCCTTTACATTATGTTTATTTTACAATTTCTGACAATTTTACTTTGCGATCTTCAAACATAGACTGGGTACAAGCATCTGCAGTAGCAATTGCTTCTAGAGCAGCTTCACCTGTCAATAGTTTTGCAAATTCTTCTGATACTGGAGCTCCTTGCATAATCTCATGCAGATAGCGCATTTCTTTATCAATGACAGATGATAGCCATAATGGAGTACGTTTACCTGGTTTACCATAAGCAATTGCTCCGTCCATCTCTGTACTATGATAGATACGAGTACGATCATCATCTTCTTCTTGAGATTCGTGAATCAAGAAATAGCTTTCTTGTCCATCTAGCTTAAGAGTTCCTTTACAGTTGAATAAATCTAAGCGGATAGCGCCTTTTGTTCCTTGAATTAAGACATAATGTTCACCCCAACGATAAGCTGACCCCCATTCTAACAAGGCAAAACGCTTATTAGAAAATTCCATATTGACAAAAATCATATCATCTTCATCACCGAAATTTTCACCTTCATGGGCTACATTTCCACCTGTCATGGTTACAGTTTCAGGCATGCCACCCATAAGGAATTGAACACAATCCAACTCATGGATGTGGTGATACAAGTGACCACCTGATTTTTCACGAATTTTTTTCCATGATACTGACGGTTGTTGTTCTTCCCAACCATTACGAGCTGTGTGACAATATAGAACGTCTCCGATGACTCCTTGATTAATGAGTTCTTTTGCATGATGGACACCATTAAAGAAGTTCATAATATGTCCTGCCATAAAGGTTACATTATTTTCTTTACATGCATCTACCATCTCGCGACAATCTTGATAAGAAAGCGCAATTGGTTTTTCACAGAAAACATTTTTGCCATGTTGTGCAGCCTTAATAACCGGTTCCTTATGAAGATTATTTGGAGTTGCGACGATAACACAATCTACTTCATCGCTAGAAACCAACTCATCTAGGGAACTTGCTACTTTTGCTCCCAATTCTTCTGCAATAGCCTCTGCATTATCTGGATCATAGAGAAGAGTAATCTCTGCTCCATCATTCTTTTGCATATAACGAGCCAACTCAGCTCCAAAATATCCTGTTCCAACAACACCGTATTTAACCATATTTTTTCTCCTTTATTTTGTTAAATCATTAATTTCCAAATCTATATACTGAACTACATTGCTTAAATGCAATTCATTTCTTGACCATGAATCATATTTTTCAAACAATACACCTATGTGATGATTTGGCAATTCTGTAATCGCAGAATAAGCATAACCATACGAAGGCAAATCAATGTCATAGTGGTATTTCCAATCGATACTATCATCTTCTTTATTGACTAAACCGACAACTAATTGACCTCCCTTACGGCCATTTCTAGAATTTGGTGTACTCAAAATGACTGCTTCTTTTCCATCAACTAATTGAGAGTATCTAATTGCAGATACTTGTGTACCATATGAAGTTTGTTGAATTCCATCGATATACGAAACTTCTGACCATGTTTCTCCAGAATCTCTACTAGTCATATAGGCAATCTTACCTGTAGTAGTTCTAAAGAATGTTCTAATCACACCATCTCTCATTTCAACCATTTGCGCTTCTGCTGTCGCATTCTTAAACGGAATTGAAGCTGAGGATTTCTTCCATGTTTGACCACTATCATCAGAAATGAGATAAGTTAGTTCGCCACTAGTATATGTTGCAAAAATTAATCTATTACTTGATTTTAATGCTAAACCTTGTCCGGGACATAAGTAAGTTCCATTATGTTTTTCTCCTAAGAACGGAGGCAATAACTTAAATTGTTCCCAACTCTCTCCTCTATTCTGACTAGTTGTCATTGCTATATAATTAGTAGGAGTCACTTTAAATAACGAATCTTTGTAGAAAACATTCATAGGAACCTGTTTTCCATTATGCCTTTCTCTTAAAGAGCCACTATCAAAATCAACCGAATATTGTTCAACTGTTAAAGACTTTCCTCCCTCTAAAACTTCATACTTATCATTTATAGTATAATTTGTAGGTTTATTAGTTGTTTCATCATAAACGACACCATTTTCTCTGACTGTATAACGGAAATCATTATCTCCATCCTTCTTTAGTTTTAAATAATAATGACCGTTTATTTCTTTAAAACCTGAATCAGCTTTATTTGCATTATTATTTCCGATACCAGCAGGCATAACATCAGCTAATAATATCGTTTTCCCAGATTTTTTATCTTCAACAATGGATGAATCTATAAATGAAGCACTTCCACTAATTTGACTATTCTTTAATTTATTATCTCGTGGCCAGTAAACTAACTGCTCCTCATAGTCATTAAACTTCATAGCAAAAGTTGGCTCACTCCACGTTTTCCCATTATCATCACTATAAGAAGTCGCGATATTAATCTTACTTTTAGAATCATGAGTCCCACCATAACGTGCATCAATACTTGATAGAACTCTTCCACTACTTAATGTATATAATGTCGGTATTCTAAAATAGTTTGCTTGAGTAGAATCTCCTGATTGGAAAATTAACTGAAATGGATTTGACAAGGGAATAGTTGAAACTTCCTGATCACTAATTGCTTTATTAAATAGACTGATTTCATCAATACTTCCTCTTGCAAGATAATGATCCTTGCCTTCACGATTAACAGCTCCTAGTGTTGCCTTATCTATACCATTTATATTTGAAATCGGCAAAAATGTATCAACTGTTTCAGAGAACACTTCTATACCATTAACATACATTGTGTATGTCTTATCTTTAGAATCAGATACAAATACGAGTGTATTTTCAACTGCCTGTCCTTTATGCTTTCCCCATAATGAAGCTGGTCTAGAAAATAAATAATTTATTCCCTTTTGGGCGTCTCTTATTTCTACACCTATCTCACCAGAATCTCTCATGAAAATTGAAAAGTAATTATTTTTAAAGCCTGCTTTACTATTAGATAGACCAAACAAAGCTTGAAGCGAGTTTGGTTTATCTGCTTTAAATTTCATTACTACTGTCTGACTCTCTCCAGATAATTTATCTAATAACAAAGGGCTGATATCTATACTCTTATTGTTCAGTTGATATGAACCTCCTTGAAAAATAGGAGATATAGACAGTTGACCATAGTTTAATTCATTCGCATGAATCAAAGTGGGTACTCCCATTAAAAGACTAATTCCTACAACAGAAATTCCTAGTTTTGAATAAAGACCTCTCTTATTCATTTTTTCCTTCTTTCGTTTACTTCACAGATCCTTCTGATAATCCACTTGCAATCTTATTTTGGATAATAGAGAAGAAAATAATTGATGGAAGAACCACAATAACAGATGCTGCCATCATATCTCCCCAGTCTAAAATTTCTGAACCGTTAAGAGATCGAAGAGCTACTGCTACTGTCATCTTTCCTGTATTGTTAATCAAAATTAAAGCATACAAGAATTCATTCCAAGCATTGATAAATGTATAAATAGCTGTTGCTACAATACCTGGTGCTACAATCGGTAGCACAACTTTATAAAATGTAACAAATTTATTTGCACCATCAATTCTAGCTGCTTCTTCAATTCCAATTGGAACTGTTTGGAAAAATCCAACTAAGAGCCAAACTGCATATGGAACACTAAAAGATAGATAAACCATCATCAAGCCAAATAAACTATTTGTTAATCCAACTTTAGCAATGGCAATTGAATAGGGAATTGCTAACAAAATTGGTGGGAAAATGTAGGTAATGACAAGTAATCTCGACATGATTGCTCCCAATTTAGGGAAGAATCTAACAATACCATAGGCTGCCATAGCAGAAATAATAATCGCAATAACGGTTGTAGCTAAGGCAATGATTAAACTGTTTCGAATGTTATCAATAAAGTGCAAATCGTTGATAACATGAGTGAAATAATCTAATGTAAATTGTTCAGGCCAAAATCGTGTTGGATACTGAGTTAATTCCCCTTTACCCTTGACAGAAGATATGATAATCCATACCAATGGGAAAATTGCAACAATGGTCGCACCAATCAAGAGTACATGTGAGAGAATATCTAAATAAATACTGGATTTCTTCTTCATTATTTTCTACCCTCCTTTTCCCACTTACTGATGATAGCAAAGTAGATAAAGCAAATCGCCATCAAGAAGATAAAGAGCAATACTGTAACTGCTGAAGCACGACCCAACAATTTAGTTCCCCAACCTAGGTTGTAAGCAAAAATTGGAAGCGTCGTTGTAGCATTAGCCGGTCCACCACCAGTAATAAGGTAGATGATATCAAAGTTATTAAAGATCCATACAGTTCTCAAAACAACTAGAAGTCCTACAACCACTTTAATATGTGGAAAGACGATAAACTTGAACACCTGCCAACTTGAAGCACCATCTATCTTAGCAGCCTCAAATTGTTCTTCTGGTACTGTTTGCAAAGCTGAAAGTACATTAACCATAATCATCGGCGCTCCAAACCAAATGTTGATAAACACCAAACATAGGAATGCCCATGTACTATCTGTCAAAAATGCAGGTGTATGATCCATTAAACCTAATTTTACGATTAGATTAGGTAAGTAGCCATAAACCCCGTTTAGAATCCACTGCCAAGAAAAGGCAATAACGATGGTAGGAAATGCCCAAGGAACAATCAATAAGGTCCTATATAATTTCTTGAAGTGGCGTACTCTGTGAAGAGCTAAAGCCAATACAAACCCTACTAGAACTTGACCAACTAATGAGAAAACGGTCCACTTAATTGAATTAAAGAACGCATTAAAGAAGTTGGGATCTGATAGCACAGCTTTATAGTTAGCTAAACCAACAAATTTATAATTAGGCATAATCAAATGCTTATTGGTAAAGCTATAAAAAATACTCGAGAAAAACGGATAAACAAAGAGTAATCCTACGATAATCATAGCTGGCAAAACAAATATCCAGCGAGTTAAATTACGTTCTTTAACCATTCTCCTTCTCCCTTCTTTTACAAGATTGGGCTAGGGCTTTTCAGCTCACTAGCCCACCTATTTTCTAGTCTTTTACATCTACTGAGCAGCCTCAAATAAATCGTTTAATTGTTTTTCTGCTTCTTTTGCTGCTTTCATAGGATCTGTTCCATTTGAAATGATATCTTGGAACATTTGTTCAATAATGTGTTGGTTAGTCAACATACCAGCTTGTACACTTGGTCCATTTTCATAACCAATAGCAGTACCTTTTTTAACAGCTTCAGTAATCACTTCTTCAGCATGTTTAAATTTCTTACGAGTTTCATTTTCTTTATAGGCTGCAGAATCGCTAATCCCCTTAATAGTTGGCAACATACCTACTGGAGTTGAATCAAGGAATTTAACGTAGTCTTCTTCATTATAAAGTGATTCTAAGAATGCTTTAGCAACTTCTGGGTGTTTTGAATTTTTCCAAACAACCATTGGAATGTTTGAGGTTTCAATTCCTTGTTCCTTATCAGATTCTTTGATTTTTGGAATAGGATAAGCATCAATCGAATCAATCAATTGAGGACTGTTGGCATTAATTCCTCCAATATGGAAGCCAGAGTTAAAGTCAAATGCTGTTTTTCCTTGATAGAACAAGGTAGCTTGTTGAAGGACATTAAAGTTCAAAGAATCTTGAGGTGAGATTTCTTTATACATTTTAACCCAGTATTTAATACCATCTTGAGCAAGTTGACTTGTCAAATCTGCTTTAAGATCTTTTGTCAAGAGACTTCCACCACCACTACGTACGTAGAAGTTCAAGAAACGTGTTGCCATTAAGTCATTTGTTCCAAACGGAACAGACAAGCCATAAACTCCAGCTTCTTTCAATTTTTTAGAAGCTTCATAGAGTTGATCCCAAGTTTTAGGAACCTCAATATTATGCTCTTTTAACAAATCTGTTCTAACCCACATGACTTGTGCATGTGAATAAAGAGGAACAGAGTAGTAATCATCTCCGATTTTTGCTTCATTTAAGGCAGTTTCGTTAAATTTATCCTGTCCAATACGCTTGATAGAATCGTTTAGCGGAACCAAAGCATCTGAGTTGACCATTTCCATTACTTGGTTAGGAAGAGCCGTACTGATATCTGGCACATTTCCATTTGCTAAACCTGTAGTCCATTTAGTATAGAAGTCATTCCAAGAAAATGTTTCAATCTTGATTTTGGTTTTTGGATGCTTTTGCATAAAAGCATCTGCTGATTTTTGAATACTTTCCAAACGTGGTCCTTGAGTAAAGGAGTGCCACATTGTAATCTCACCAGATAATTCTGTCGGTGGTTCAGTGTCAGCTGTAGTTTCTTTCTTTCCTGAACAAGCTACCAAGGCAACGGCTGCTAGCGCAACTCCAGCTAGACATAAAAACTTTCTCATTTTTTTCATTGTTCTTCCCTTTCTACATTAAGAAATCGCAACTTTAAAGACAACTTTTTTAACAGGTTCATCATTTATACGAACCTTGGGTTGATGTAAATCTTCTGGAAAAGTGATAAGGCATTCACCAGCTCTCAAATGAACTAACTGTTCCACTTCTCCTGTGTATAATTCAATATCTTTTTCTTCATCATATTTTTGGGTAACGCTTACATTTTCTGGCGACGTAACAGCCATGGCTTCTTCGTTTTCCAAAACTAAATGAATATCCAAATATTTTTGGTGAGTTTCAAAGAAGGCTCCTGCTTGACCGTCTGCTAGATAAGTAAAGCAATTACCAAATAATCGATCACCATCGATATCAATCGGACCTTCTGTTAAATTTTCTAGTCCTGTTTTTTCTAGAAAATCTATTAATGTTGCAAAATGTGGATTTACTTTCACATAAGTTCCTAAACGACTGATTTTAGTAATAATCATACTCAATCCCCCTTTCTTTATTTTTTATTTAAGACCAGCAACGAAGCGTTCTGTAATCTCTTTTGGTCTAGTAATAGCGCCACCAACAACGATACCTCGCACTCCATATCCCAGGATTTGTTTGGCTTGTTCAGGTGTATGGATTTTCCCTTCTGCAATAACATCTACACCAGCATCACAGAGTTTTTTGATTAATTCAAAATCAGGACCATCCACTTTTGGACTATAAGATGTGTATCCTGATAAGGTTGTTCCGACAAAGTCAATTCCTGCTTCAACAGCTGCCAATCCTTCCTCGAAAGTACTTGTATCAGCCATCAAGAGCTGGTTAGGATATTTCTCCTTAACCTGACGAATGAATTCTTGAATTTCCAAACCATCGTAGCGTTCACGCTTGGTACAATCCAGAGCAATCACCTCGATGTCCAGTTCTGCCAATTCATCAACTTCTTTCATAGTAGCTGTGATGAAGGGTTCTTGCGGTGGATAATCTCGTTTAATTATCCCAATAATTGGAAGGTTGGTAACCTCCTTGATTTCCTTGATATCACGAACACTGTTTGCTCGGATACCGACTGCACCACCTTGCTCAGCCGCTTTGACCAGCAAGGGAATGACTCCTCCCGCTTCTGTATAGAGCGGTTCGTGAGGAAGGGCCTGACAAGAAACGATGATTCCATCTTTGATTTGTGCAATCAAGGCTTCTTTAGTAATCTGTGGCATCCTCTTTCCTCCTTTTCTTTGTTCTTATGGGTTCATTATATATTATTTTTAAAGCGCTTTCAATACTTTGTGGTAGAATAGATTTCAGTTTCAAAAGTATTTTATAGAACAGCAGTTTCTGAAAGTAGTTTCAGAGAACCATCTATATTAAATCATTTTTACTGAACTATAAAAAGAGAGCTACTGGGCTCTCTCATTCATCACTTTATATACTTAAAAGAAATCTCACTACCACATAGCCAGTTGTAAACTTGATCATTGACAAGTACATTCATTGCTTCGTGGGCATACTCAGGCATGATGCGATAGGCCTTATCGCAGGTCAGGCGGTTGTAAATCGCAAACTGGGTAATAGGGTAGCAAACATCATCGTCCAAGCCCGTAATCATCTTAACCTCACCCTTGATACGATGGGCAAGATTTTTCACATCGATATAAGCAAGGGTCGCCATGATCTCCTCCTCAGTTTCATGGAAGGGGTCGTGAAACTTGAAATAACGGAAAAGTTCGTCGTAAGCCTCGCTAGTATTCCCAATCTCAAGCACTCGTCTGAAGTCTGACAAGAAAGGATAGATGGCAACAGTTTTCTCAATTCGAAGATTGAGCGCCGCCGCAACCAAGGCTAGAGCCCCTCCTTGTGAGGCACCATAGCTAGAAAGACGCTTCTCATCTACCTCAGACAGACTAGCAACAATTTCGATCAACTGGTAAATGTCCAGATAAACATCCTTATAAAAGAGGTGCTCCCGACCTTCTACAGCACCACGGATGATATGCCCTTTAACTGTATTTCCTAGAGGAGAACGCAAACCATCTTGTGAGTAACCCGACTGCCCCCGCACATCCATGGAAACAACACCATAACCAGCAACGGTGAAGGCCAGCATGTCGGCCCAGTCCCAGCCACGTCCCATATAACCATGGAAATGGAAGATTATTGGAACTTTATCCTCACTCTTTGGAAGAACAACTCGTGCATATACCTTGGCTTCATTGGTTCCTTCAAACGTTAACTCATAGCACTTGACTTGAGGAATGTGGAAATTCCTTTCCTCCAACTGATAAGCTGGAAGATTGGAAACTTTTTTCACTTCCTCATCCCAAAAAGCATCAAAGTCTTCTGGAACTTCGTCCCTTCCTAGATAGGTCTTAATTTCTTCTAATAAAGCTGGATTTTTCATAGCATGCTCCTTTTTGTAATCGCTACCACCACTGTAGCATATCTAAGTAATCAATGCAAGAAAGAAAGGTAATACTCTTCGAAAATCTCTTCAAACCACGTCAGCTTCGCCTTGCCATATATATATGTTACTGACTTCGTCAGTTCTATCTGCAACCTCAAAACAGTGTTTTGAGCAACCTGCGGCTAGTTCCTTAGTTTGCTCTTTGATTTTCATTGGGTCACTTCTAAAACTGACTTCCAATTTTGGGAGAGAGAGGGAAGTTACTTTGAGAAGTTACGCTTTTTTACGAATAAATAGATAGAAGCATTAAATCTAGTCAACCTAGAGGTAAAAATGTGCTATAATGAAAGGAGAAGAAATATGACTGTACGTCATCCGGGCATCAGCCCAACCAATGACTTGGTTGCTAAGAAAATCTTTAGCAATCCAGAAGTCACTTGTCAATTTATTCGCGATATGCTGGACTTACCAGCTAAAAATGTAACTATTTTAGAGGGAAGCAATATTCACGTCTTGCCTTCCCTGCCTTACTCAGCGCAGGATTTTTACACTAGTATAGACGTCTTGGCAGAGTTGGACAATGGCACCCAAGTGATCATTGAGATTCAGGTGCATCATCAGAATTTTTTCATTAATCGTTTATGGGCTTATCTGTGCAGTCAGGTCAATCAAAATCTTGAAAAAATTCGTCAACGTGAAGGTGATACACACCAGAGTTACAAGCATATCGCTCCTGTCTACGCCATTGCAATTGTGGACAGCAACTACTTTCAGGATGATTTAGCCTTTCACAGTTTTAGTATGCGAGAGGATACGACAGGTGAGGTTTTGACAATTACAAACAACAGTCAGGAAAACCATCTAGTCAAGATGGCGTTCTTAGAACTAAAAAAATACAGAGAAACCAGCAAGGATAGCGTTCGCAAACCGTGGTTGGAGTTTTTTGGGAATAAACCCTTTACCCAACAACCCGAGCGAGCCATCAGCCAGGCAGACCAACTGCTAGACTACAAGAGCTGGTCCGAGGAGGACAGGAAAATGTTTAGTCAACTACGTATGCGTGAAGAACAGGCATTATTGGCTCATGATTATGCCTTGGAAACTGCTAGGGCAGAAGGGATTGAACAGGGACTGGAGCGTGGAAAAGTTGAAGGAAGTTTGTCTATGCTACTAAATCTAGTCCGTCAAGGTCTTTTGCCTTCTGAAGTTGCCAGTCAACAGTTGGGTATGACTGTCTCTGAGTTTGAAGAAATATTGAAAGAGCATCATAAATAAGAACTAAAAAATATAGAGAAACCAGTAAGGACAGGGTTCGCAAGCCGTGGTTGGAGTTTTTGTAAATCATTAAATCAATGACAGATTTTTCCGTAATAGATGGAAGAATCTGTTTTTTAGTTATGCTAGATGTGGGTTCTGAAATAGTAAGATATGGTGTATTGAAATAAGATAAGAACAAAGAAATTAGGAAAGTCAAATTATAGTTAAATGAAATAAAAACTGAACAAATTAATTGCGGAATTCAAACTAATTTCTAAAAATGTTTTAGAAAACTCGGTGGACTATTTCGGATTCAATCTACTATAATTTCTAGAATTTTTTTAGAATCCGCAGTGTGCTATTTTAGATTCAATAAATTGTGCTTTTAGAAACAAAAAAAGAGCATTTCGCTCTTTCTTCTTCTATTCAATCTTAGTTTTTTGCTTCTTTCTTCTGGAAAGTGGTTTGGTAATTTACTTTAATCGTTACTGTCATGTGAGAGTCCTCGTTTCTTTTTGATGACTCTAGTATAAGGGCCAAACCTGAAAGCTAGCTTAAGATTTCCTTATAGAAAGCTTATACTCAATGAAAATCAAAGAGCAAACTAGGAAGCTAGCCGTAGGCAGTACTTGAGTACGGCAAGGCGAAGCTGACGTGGTTTGAATTTGATTTTCGAAGAGTATTAATCTAAATGTTCTTTCTTTTCCATATGAAGGGCAATAATGCGCCATTCCGGATCCTCTTGCCAACCTTCGATAGAACTAATGTAACTAGCAACTTTTCTGGCTTCTTCTAAAATTGGAAAATCTTCAATAATATCAGCCACTTGGAATTCTGGAAGTCCTGACTGTCTGGTTCCAAAAATCTCACCTGAACCACGCATTTTCAAATCTTCCTCCGCAAGGACAAATCCATTGGTAGTTTCTGTCATGATGCGCATGCGGTCTTTCCCAGAATCCGTCTTGGGATTGGCAACGAGAACTGCATAGGACTGCTTATCTCCCCGACCAACACGACCTCTGAGCTGGTGAAGCTGACTGAGCCCGAAGCGATCGGCATCCATGATAATCATGACAGTCGCATTGGGAACATTGACCCCGACCTCGATAACCGTCGTCGAAACCAGAATATCCGTTTTTCTCTCTTTGAACTCCTGCATAATCTGGTCTTTTTCGTCACTCTTCATCTTACCATGTAAAAGAGCCACCTCTGCCTTACCTGCAAAATGAGTCGTCAACTCTTCTGATAAGGCAATGGCATTTTTCAGATCCAGAGCTTCTGATTCTTCAATCAAGGGAGAGATGACATAGGCTTGAGAACCTTTTTGGATTTCCCCCTCTAACCAAGTCAAGACCTGAGGTAATTGCTCATGTTTGATCCAGCGAGTCACAATAGGTTTCCGTCCTGCTGGCATCTGGTCAATAATGGAAACATCCATATCGCCAAAGGCTGTGATAGCCAGCGTCCGTGGAATCGGAGTCGCTGTCATCATGAGGACATCTGGGTTGTCGCCTTTTTCTCTCAGAACACGCCTTTGCCCCACACCAAAACGGTGCTGCTCATCGATGATAATCAAGCCCAGACGAGCATAATCCACCCCATCCTGTATCAGAGCATGAGTTCCGATAATCAAATCAGCCTCACCCTTGGCAATTGTCTCCAAGACTTCTCTCTTTTCTGCAGCTTTCAAGGAACCTGTCAAAAGAGCCAGGTTCAAGTCTGGAAAGAGGTTCTGTAAACTCTCAAAATGTTGCTCTGCGAGGATTTCTGTTGGTACCATTAGGGCAGCCTGATAACCAGCTGTCACTGCTGCAAACATGGCCAAGCCAGCGACTACCGTTTTTCCGCTCCCCACATCCCCTTGCAAAAGACGATTCATGTGGTGGTCCGACTTCATGTCGATCAAAATTTCCTGCAAACTCTTTTCTTGAGCTTGAGTCAGGGCAAAAGGAAGGCTTTCCTTGACTGCTGTCACTTTTTCCTGAGACCAGTTCAGGACCAGACCGCTTCCCTGAACTCTATTTTCAGATTTGAGCGTCTGCAATTGCATTTGAAAGTAAAAGAGTTCCTCAAACTTGATACGGCGAAGGGCCTGCTTGTATTCTCCCAAATCCTTAGGAAAATGAATGGCACGAACGGCCTGACAACGGGACATGAGTTTGTATTTGTCCAGCAAAGACTGGGGAAGATTTTCTTCTATCAAGAGGTCCAGTCCCTGATCAAAAGCCGTCTTGATGACCTTGACCAGACTGGCTTGACTGATTCCCTGAGCCAAGCGATAAACAGGTTGGAGGTCATCTTCCACCTGAGCTAGGACCTTCATCCCAGTCAGACTAGCCTTGGCGCGGTCCCATTTTCCAAAGACAGCAAGGGTTGCTCCCAACTCTATCTTATCAGCTAGATAGGGCTGGTTAAAGAAATTCACCACAAAAACGACTTCTCCCTGCTTGAGGCTAAAGCGCAGGCGATTGCGCTTGAAACCATAATACTGGACACTGGCAGGAGTCACGACTTGACCAGAAAGAACTGCCTTCTCCCCATCTTCCAGTTCCAATACCTGCTTGGTCTTGAAGTCTTCATAACGGAAAGGAAAGTAGAGCAAGAGGTCTTGCAAATTTTCAATTCCTAGTTTGGCGTATTTTTCTGCTGACTTTGGTCCCACACCAGGTAAGACATGCAAGGGTTGATGTAGATTCATGCTCCACTCCTTTCTTTTCTAATAATATTCTCTCGGAATGCGATCGCTGAGGAGACAAACCACCTCATAGTTAATAGTCCCACGGTAGGTCGCTACCTGAGTAGCTGTGATTTCCTTGCCTCCGTTGGAGCCAATTAAGGTTACTTTTGTTCCCAACGGATAAAGCTTAGGCAGACGAATGGTGATTTGGTCCATCGAAACCCTGCCGACGATTGGGCAAGCTTGTCCATCTACCAAGACAGAGAAATTCTGCATGTCTCGCGTCCAACCATCCGCATAGCCGATTGGTACCGTCGCAATGACTTGCTCGCTATCTGCTTGATAAGTTGCTCCATAGCCCATGCAAGCTCCAGCTGGAACTGTCTTGACATGAACTAGAGCAGATTCCAAGGTCAAGGCTGGTTTCAAGTCATAGGGCAAGTCCAAAACCTCTCCGCTTGGATTAAGACCATACATAGCATCTCCCATACGGACCGCATTGAAAATAGTCTCTGCATGCCAAAGAGTCGTTGCCGAGTTGCTAGCATGTACCAGCTCTGGAACTTCCTTCATACTAGCCAAAATAGCTTTAAAGCGTTCTAACTGGGCATTAAAGTAATCATCTGATTCCTCGTCTGCAGTAGCAAAGTGGGTAAAAATCCCTTCAACACGAGCACCATGTTGTTGGAGCAAGTCTTGAGCCTGCTCAGCCTCACAAGCCTCTCGAAAACCAATTCGTCCCATTCCTGAATCAATCTTGAGGTGAACTGTCAATCCAGTTAGGTCTGATTCCTTATCTAACAATACTTGAATCCACTCCAGTCCAGCCACTGTCAAGGTGATGTCGTATTCTTTAGCTAGAGCAACAGCTTCGATTTCAGAAACTCCTAAAATGAGGATTCGCTTGCTGAGTCCAGCCTGTCTGAGTTCAAGAGCTTCATCAATATTGGAAACGCAAAAACCATCAACATCGTCCTGAATCGCCTTGGCAACAGCGACTGCTCCATGTCCATAAGCATTAGCCTTTACCACTGCCCACTTGAGCGTTCCTTGAGGGATATGAGCCCCCATCTGCTGAATATTTTGTCGAATAGCTCCCAGATGAATCAGAGCCTTGGTTGGTCTATGTGGACTAGCTTTCATGATTTTCCTCCAAAATGACACTGGCTGTCACAAACTGATCGGTATGGCTGATAGACAGCCAAATCTTTCCTGGAAATGGTGACTGACTAAAATAAGGCGCCCCGCGTTCATTGTTCAAGACTTCTAAATCCTGAAAACCGAGCTTGCCAATACCAGTTCCCATGGCCTTAGAAAAGGCCTCCTTAGCCGACCAACGACCAGCCAAATATTCGATTTGTCTGCGCCCTTTAAGACTGTTAAACCGCTCCATTTCCTTAGCGGTCAGCACGCGCTTAGCAAAACCTTCATGTCGTGTAACTGCGCTTTCTATCGAAGCCAATTCTTCGATGTCAATTCCGTGTCCAACTATCATTCTCATCAAAAGGAGTTGAGATTCCCCAACTCCATCCTTTTCACTTATTTTGTCAAGGTAGCATAGATTTCTTCTACCAAGGCCTCTGTATTTTCCCAACCTAGGCAAGGGTCAGTAATAGAGCAACCAAAGACCTCTGGTTGATTTTGACGACCATCTGCTAGGTAAGATTCAATCATAAAGCCTCGAACTGTCTTTTTAATCTTCTCATTCCAATCACGATTCTGCAAAGTCTGGCGAACAATTCGAATCTGTTCCATATATTGCTTGCCTGAGTTATCATGGTTGGTATCAATGAGGATAAAGGGATTTTCAAGTCCCATGGTTTCATAGCGTTCAATGGCATTTAGCAAAGTTTCATAGTAAAAGTTAGGCTCATTTTTCCCATATTCATTAACTGCGCCACGAAGGATGACGTGAGCCAAGGGATTTCCTGAAGTCTCAACTTCTTGGCCATGAAAGAGGAAGGTCTGTTTGTTCTGAGCAGCATAGATACCGTTAAACATAACCCCAAGATTCCCAGAGGTTGGATTTTTCATCCCCACTGGTGCATCAATCCCTGAAGCCACAAAGCGGTGCTCTTGGTCTTCCACAGAACGAGCCCCAACAGCATGGTAGCTGACCAAATCATCTACCAAGACCAGATTTGATGGATAAAGCATTTCATCTGCAGTCGTCAAACCAGTTTCTGTAATCACGCGGTAGTGCAACTGACGAACAGCCTGCAAACCGTTAATCAGACTTGGAGCCTTCGAAGTATCTGGCTGGTGAACCAACCCCTTATAGCCGTCTCCGTTGGTGCGAGGTTTAGCTGTATAAACACGCATGACCATGAAAATCTTGTCCGCCACCTTCTTCTGCAAGGCAGATAAACGGCGGGCATATTCCAAGACAGCTTCTTCATTATCAGAAGAGCAAGGACCAATCACCAAAAGGATACGGTCATCTTCTCCTGAAATAATGTCTGCCAATTCTCTATCACGACGCTCCTTTAGTCGCAAGGCTTCCGCAGACAATTGAGTTTCCTCCTTGATTGCTTCAATATCGATTTCTTGACCTTTTTCAATAAATGCCATACTATTCTCCTAGCGTTTGGTAGATTTCTCTGACAAGGGCTTCCGTATTTTCCCAGCCTAGGCAAGGGTCTGTGATAGACTTGCCAAATACTTCTGGTTCATTTTGACGGCCGTCTTCTAGATAAGACTCAATCATAAAGCCGCGAACGTACTGCTTGATTTTTTCATTCCAATCACGGTTAATCAAGGTCTGGCGGACAATTCGAATCTGATCCATGTATTGCTTACCAGAATTGTCATGATTGGTATCCACAATGATAAAGGGATTTTCCAAGCCCATTTTCTCATACTGAGCAATGGTATCCATCAAATTATCATAGTAGTAGTTAGGAATATTCTTACCATACTCATTAATCGCTCCACGAAGAATGGCGTGCGATAGCGGGTTACCAGTTGTTTCTACTTCTTTTCCAAGAAAAAGGAAACTTTGTTTGTTTTGAGCAGCATAAATCCCATTAAACATGACATTGAGATTTCCAGAGGTTGGATTTTTAAAACCAGTCGCGAAATCTGCTCCACTTGCCACAAAGCGGTGTTGCTGGTCTTCAACCGAACGGGCACCAACCGCCATGTAAGAAATCAAATCATCTACTAGCGGAAGATTTTCAGGATAAAGCATTTCATCAGCTGTCGTCATACCTGTTTCTGTGATGACACGATAGTGGAGATGGCGAACGGCTTTGATTCCATTGATAAGACTAGGCGCTTCTGTCGCATTAGGCTGGTGAATCAAGCCCTTATAGCCATCTCCGTTGGTACGGGGTTTGGCAGTATAAACACGCATAACCATAAAGATACGGTCTGCCACTTCTTCTTGCAAAGCTGCCAAACGCTTAGCGTATTCAAGGACAGCTTCTTCATTGTCAGATGAGCATGGCCCAATTACCAAGAGAATTCGCTGGTCTTCTCCACGTATAATGGCTTCTAGCTCTTGATCGCGCTGTGATTTTATCTCCAAAGCTTGGCCTTCTAATTTTGATAAGGCACGAACTTCTTCAATATTAATTTTAGGACTTTTTGCTGTAAATACCATAACTCATCTCCTTATAAATCAAACGGATACCAAGTAAAAATTTACTTTTCACAAGGTATCCGCCTCTAAACTATCTCATTTTATTGTCTTTTACCGTGACAGTTTTTAAACTTCTTACCAGAACCACATGGGCAAAGTTCATTCCGTCCAATCTGGCTCAAATCCAAATCTTCTGGGATATTTGCTTGGTGGGCAGCGATATTGCGAGTCGCTGTTGTACTGATATGGTGTTCTGCTTGTGGTCTTTCTTGTTCATGAATTTGTGCTTTCATCATCAAACGTGTCACATCAAACTCGATCGAACCAATCATGTCATTAAACATACGGAAACCTTCTGCCTGATACTCAACAACAGGGTTGTTCTGAGCATAGCCACGAAGTCCTACCGCGTTACGCAATTGATCAAGGGCGTCGATATGATCTGTCCACTTATTATCTACCACTCGTAGAATCAAAACTTTTTGGAATTCTTTAACTGCTTCTTCATCTCGTAGTTTTGAAACTTGACTATCGTAAACCTTCAAGGCACGTTGGAAGAGCTCTTCTTTGATAGCCTTATCAGACAAGCCTGACAAATCTTCCATCGTAATAGAATCTTCTGGAAGCAAGTTGTACTTAGCAAAGTTCAAAATTGCCTCTAGTTTTTCATCTTGTTTGGCACGCGCATGACCATCAACGACACGACCAATCGTACGTTTAATCATTGAGTGAATTTCAGGCGCCAAGTCACGGTCTGCAGTGATAACATCGTAACGTTGAGCGTAGATAATCTCACGTTGTTCACGCATGACATCGTCATACTGAAGGACTTGTTTACGGGTATCGTAGTTATTTCCTTCGACACGTTTTTGTGCCGCTTCAACCTGACGTGTCAACATACGAGACTCAATCGCCTCTTCAGACATGTTCAGACGTTCAAAGATTCCCTTCAAGCGTTCAGAACCAAAACGTTTCATCAAGTCATCTTCAAGAGATAGGTAGAATTGTGACTCACCTGGGTCTCCCTGACGACCTGAACGTCCACGAAGCTGGTTGTCGATACGACGGCTTTCATGGCGTTCTGTACCAATAACACAAAGTCCTCCAAGTTCGCGAACCCCTTCACCAAGCTTGATGTCGGTACCACGACCGGCCATGTTAGTTGCGATGGTAACAGCACCACGCTGACCAGCATTCATGATGATTTGGGCTTCTTTATAGTGGTTTTTGGCGTTCAAGACTTCGTGAGGAACACCAGCTTCGACCAATTTTTTAGAAATGTAGTCACTGGTTTCAACCGCAACTGTACCAACCAAGACAGGCTGACCTTTTTGGTAACGAGCCTTAACGTCTTTAACAACGGCCTTAAACTTAGCTTCAATGCTAGCAAAAAGCAAGTCTGGATGGTCAATACGCTGAACTGGACGGTTTGTTGGGATTGGAATAACACGAATGTTGTAAATTTCACGGAATTCTTCTTCCTCAGTCTTACCTGTACCCGTCATACCAGACAATTTCTTGTACATACGGAAAAGGTTTTGGTAAGTGATTGAGGCAGATGTCTTGGTTTCATCTTGGATTGGAACACCTTCTTTGGCTTCAATGGCTTGGTGTAATCCATCAGAATAACGACGACCTTCCATGGTACGACCTGTAAATTGGTCGACGATCAAAATTTCTTGCTCTTCGCTCACCACATAGTCAATATCGAGAAGCATGATGTAGTTGGCACGAAGGGCGTTATCGATAAAGTGAGTCAGAGCTACGTTTTCGATGTCATAGAGATTGTCAAGTTTGAAGTAGCTTTCAGCCTTATCAATCCCTGAATCAGACAAACCAATTGTTTTAGACTGCACATCGATGATGTAGTCGTCTTTGTCCAAAGATTTTACATAGTGGTCTGCCATGTGATACAACTGACTTGTTTCAACAGCGTTAGCACCTGATACGATCAAAGGTGTACGCGCCTCGTCAATCAAGATTGAGTCAACCTCATCGACCAAGGCATAGTTAAGCGGACGTTGTACCATGTTTTCAGCGCGAACAACCATGTTATCACGAAGGTAGTCAAATCCGATTTCCGAGTTAGTTGAGTAAGTAATATCACACTCATAGGCTTCTTTTTTCTCCATTGGAGATTTGGCAGCCAAGTTAATCCCTACTGACAAACCAAGCCATGAGTACAATTCACCCATCTCAGTCGCGTCACGTTCTGATAGGTATTCATTGACCGTAACTACGTGCACCCCTTTACCTGAAAGAGCATTGAGGTATACTGGCATGGTCGCAGTCAAGGTTTTTCCTTCCCCTGTACGCATCTCTGGCACGTCACCATGGTGAAGAACGATTCCACCCATGACCTGAACCTTATATGGGAAGAGACCTAGGACACGTTTAGCACCTTCACGGACAACCGCAAATGCTTCATAAAGCAACGAATCCAGTGATTCTCCATTTTGATAACGTTCTTTAAATTCAACTGTTTTTGCTTTTAGTTGGTCATCAGTCAAAGCAGCCATTTGGTCTTCATATTTGAATACCTTGTCAGCCATCTTTTCCAGACGACGGATTTCTCCTTTATCATTTTCGATAATTGTTTTTAAAATATTAGCCATGTTTTTCCTTACTTTAAATTCCGAATATTTTAGAATGTTCTTTTAATTTTAGCACAATTACTGATTATTTTCAAGGAAGAATCCCCATTTTGAAAAGGAAAAAGAGGCTAGTTTCCAAGCTAACCTCTCTGATTTTTATGATACTTTAATTGCCAAAAATCGGCAAAATCGCAAATAGGATAAATAGATTAATCCAAAGAGAAAAACAGCAGATCAATCCAAAAACAAAGAGACTGACTTTCTTGGACAGCAAGGCCATCAAAATAGACAGAATACCAAAAACTAGTAAAACTTTCTGCATGATTAAGAGATTGATAGATATTCCCAGAACTGGTTTATCCCAAGGAAGAAAGAAGAAAGCCAGCCAGATCAGCAGAACTAAACCAATATAGAATTTAGAATATTGTGTAATAAATGATTTTAGACGTGTCATAAGCTACCTCCTATCAATAAAAACCATATAAATCAATACCTTCCACCTTTTGACTTCCCTAGTTCTCGTCTCAAGCGAAACATGTTTTTGAAAAAGATATAGGTTAACCAGTCACTGCCTAGAGATAAGACTATCAGAAGCAACCAAACACCCCAATCACTAGCATCTGATACATAATCTAGAACAAAAGGGAAAAATAAGAATGAAAAAATTGTCATATCCATGCTAAACAGAGCTAAAAGGGAAATATAAATCCAGTAAAAATAGTAGAAGATGGGGAAAATTTTACTGTTTCTGTCAGCATTGTTTATCCAATAGAAAAAATATAAACAAGGAAATAAGAGTATCAAATGAAACCAATTAAACGACAGTATCATCATCGACACCTCCTCTTTGAAATTGTTTTCTTTAGTTTCGTTCTATTAAATGTTCTTACCAATATAAATCAATGCCTTCCACCTTTAGACTTCCCCAGTTCCCGTCTCAAGCGAAGCATTTTTTTGAAAAAGATATAGGTTAACCAAGAACTGGAAAAAGCAATAAGTAGTAATAATAGCCAAATGCCCAAAGACTTGATGTCTGCCACATTTCTCAATAGGATATTGAAAAACAAGACTGAAAAAACTGTCCAAGCAAGGCTAAAAAGAGCATAGAGGGTGATGTAAATCCAGTAAAAATAGTAAAAAATTGGGAAAAATTTACTATCTCTGTTGGCCTTTTCAATCCAGCTGAAAAAGTAAAAACAGGGTAATAAGATTAACAATTTAAACAAATGTTCCATCATCAACACCTCTTTTTGATAGCGCTTTCTTCAACTTCATTTTATCAAAAAAATCTGGAAATGTCATTCCAGATTCTACTTTTTTATTTGCGTTTTCTTGCGATGAGATGGATTGGAGTCCCCTCAAAAACAAAGGCCTTGCGAATTTGATTTTCCAAGAAACGCAGGTAAGAAAAGTGCATGAGTTCTTCTTCGTTGACAAAGATAACAAAGGTCGGTGGTTTGGTTGCCACTTGGGTCGCATAGAAAATCTTAAGTCGTTTCCCTTTGTCTGTCGGTGTTGGGTTAATGGCAATGGCATCCATAATCACATCGTTCAAGACAGCTGATGGAATACGTGTGTTTTGACTTTCACTGATTTGCTTGATCATCTCAGGCAGTTTGTGGAGACGTTGCTTGGTCAAAGCAGATACAAAGATAATCGGTGCGTAAGGCAAGTATTGGAACTGCTCACGGATATCTTCTTCCCAGTTTTTCATAGTGTGGTTGTCTTTTTCAAGCGTATCCCACTTGTTGACCACGATAATCATCCCTTTACCAGCTTCATGGGCAAATCCTGCGATACGCTTATCGTATTCACGAATACCTTCTTCCGCATTGATGACCATCAAGACCACATCTGAACGGTCAATAGCACGCATGGCACGCATGACTGAGTATTTCTCAGTATTTTCATAAACCTTACCAGATTTACGCATACCAGCCGTATCAATCATGGTAAACTCTTGACCATCTGTATCTGTAAAGTGGGTATCAATGGCGTCACGAGTTGTTCCAGCAACAGGACTAGCAATGACACGGTCTTCTCCCAAAATAGCGTTAATCAAGCTTGATTTTCCGACGTTAGGACGACCAATCAAACTAAACTTAATCACATCTGGATTTTCTTCCTCATATTCATTTGGAAGATTTTCCACGATGGCATCTAGCACATCTCCTGTACCGATACCATGAACAGATGAGATAGGCAGTGGTTCACCCAAACCGAGAGCATAGAAATCATAGATATCATTTCGCATCTCAGGGTTGTCCACCTTGTTAACCGCGAGGATAACTGGTTTGTGGGTCTTATAAAGTTTACGGGCTACGTATTCGTCTGCATCGGTAATCCCTTCCTTACCAGAAACGACAAAGACGATAACATCTGCTTCTTCCATAGCAATTTCTGCCTGGTGCTTGATTTGTTCCATGAAAGGAGCATCGACATCATCGATTCCTCCTGTATCAATCATGCTAAACGAACGATTGAGCCACTCACCCGTTGCATAGATACGGTCACGTGTCACTCCTTCGACATCCTCTACAATGGAGATTCGCTCACCAGCGATCCGATTAAATAGGGTTGATTTCCCAACATTGGGACGTCCTACAATGGCAATAGTTGGTAGGGCCATAATTTCTCACTTTCTACAATAACTTCTTCTGTTCAAGATTTTTGCTAGTTGAGCTTGGTTCAGGTTGACCAAACTGTTCTGCTAGGCGCTGACTCCAGCTTGTTGTCGCACGCGCCCCAGCATAGTCCGCCTGTACACGGTCATAAGCTTCGATTGCCTCAGTTGACTGTTCTTGGTATTCTTCCTCAAAGACAACATTCTCTAGTGGCAGTCTTGGTTTCACATCATGATTTTGATTTGGCACACCTAGTGCCATCCCAAAAACAGGATAAGTATAGTCAGGCAAATTAAAGAGTTCTGATACTTCTTCTGACTTGTAACGCACCAAGCCAATGATGACACCGCCATAGCCCAAACTTTCAGCTGCCAGCAGGGCATTTTGACCAGCAAGGGCCGCATCGACCGAACTAATCAAGAGGCCTTCCACACCTTGAGGTTGGAAGGTGTCAGTATGAAGTTGAGCTCCCTTTTCAGCTCGGTTCAAATCTCCGACAAAGAGAAGGAAAACAGCAGATTGGCGAATGGCTTCTTGAGGCACCAATTCATACAAGGCATCTTTCTTTTCTTGACTTCGTACCACAATCACAGAGTAGGATTGAAAATTCTTCCAAGACGAGGCCATTTGCGCTGCTGTCAGGATTTCAGTCAAGTCTTCCTGAGGGATAACTTGCTCCTTAAATCTTCGAACAGATTTATGAGCTTTCATCAGTTTAATCGTTTCTGTCATCGGCGGTTCACTCCTTCTAAACGAGTCTCCTCAGCCAAATAACGGATGCGTTCCATGACCCGTCTGGCTTCCCAGGTTTCGTCATTTCCATGCTTCCCTTTAGCGAAATGCAGCTCCAAGTCTTCAAAGTTGAAGTTGGATGTGAAAAAGGTCGGTAAATTTTCCTGCATTCGATATTGGAGAATGACTTGCAGGATTTCATCCCGCACCCAAGCTGTTGATTGCTCGGCACCAATATCATCTAAAATCAGGACTTCAGAAAGCTTAATCTCATCCACCAAGGTCTTGACATTGCCATCACTAATGGCATTTTTGGCATCAATGACAAAGCTAGGATAGTGGAGAAGGGTTGATGAAACACCACGTTTTTCTGATAAATCATGGGCCAAGGCAGCCACCATGAAACTTTTACCCACACCAAAGTCTCCATATAGGTAAAGACCTTTTCGAATAGCTGGATATTGCTCTACGAAGGCTAATAACTTTTCAAAAACTGGCAAGCGCCCCAAATCATCCAAGTCTACTTGAGCTAAACTAGCTTTTTTGAGACTGGCTGGCAGATTGATTAACTTGAGACGATTCTTAATAGCCGCTTCTTTTTCCGCTGCGATTAGGTCAGGAGTTTCTTCATAAGAAACATCTGCATAGCCGTGGTTCATGACCAAAATCGGCTTGTAGCCTTTGGCAATATAATCCGTATCCCCACGGAGAAACTTGTCACGCTCGGTGATGTACTGATTAAATTTGGAGATACTGCGATTCAATTCCTCTGGAGTAAGAGATTCTTTCTGGATAAAGGCCGCAACATCAGGGTCTTTCATGATTTTCTGAACCAAATCTTGATAATGAAAACGGCTAGGTTGACGTTTGAGTACGTCTCCGACACTTTCCATCTAATCTCCTCCTTTTTCTAATCGAGCTAATAGTTCTTGTTTCTTACGTTCTAGTTCCAGACGAGTTTCCTCGCTGGTTTCATTCTTATAATCTGGATTGCTCCACTTGGGTACATTGGACTTGGCAGGACCGGGTTTACTAGTCTTTTGAGCCTGACTCTTCTGTCCTCTCTCACGGATGCGCAAGACCGCCTCTTCTGCCGAATGAATCTTTTGATAGGCATAGTCATTGGCTACCTTCATGGCATATTTCTCGTTGATGTTTGCCGAATCCACCTTATTAAAGGTCAATAAGAGAATGATATTGATGACTTCATCCAGCAAGCCCAAGCTAGCCATCTGTTGCAAGAGTTCTCTTTCTGTTTGGGTAATGGTTCCCTTGCGTGTTTGCTTGATTTCTGCCAAGAACTGCAAGGCCGTTTTACTTTTGGCTTCTTTGATAATGGTCGTTTCCTTAGGACTAAAGTCAGAGGAAATCGGTTTTTGAGCAATTTTTTCCCGCATGCGTTTGGTTGAAATAACCTGGGAAACAGCTGTTGACTTAGCCAGTTGATAGGTTTCAAACCAAGTCCATTTCTTCTCCTCGGCAATGGCAAAGAGGTTTAAGACATCGGACTGCTCATCCGCAAAACGAAGCCCATCTCGAGCCATAAGCTGACGAAAATGGTCTAAGTCAAAATCGTTGGCCACTTTCTTCTTGAGACTAAGGTCTTCTTGACTTCCCAATTCAGCCAAGTCTGGAAAGACTTGATTGAGTGAGACAGGTATTTCTTCTCCCTCAGCACTCTCAACATTCAAATCCTCCACAGCTGCATCGCCAATCTTTTTCTCCAAAAGTCTGCGATAAACAGGATGCTCCAAGAAGTCCTGACTCGAAAGTGGAGTATGGAGGGCTAGCTGATAGGTATCCCCTTTTTGATAGAGGGTCAAGAGATTGAAAGCAGATAGGATTTTCAAGGATTTTAAAAGTCTGTCCATCCCAAAATTGAGATGATTGAGAATGCTTGAAAAAAGGTATTCCTTTCTGCCATTATCCCAAAAACTGATGGTATAAAGATAAAGGCTCAGTGCCTCCTGACCGATAATCGGGAGGTAGCACTGTACCAGAGATGAGGTATCTTGCGACACCCGATTATTCTTTAGATAAGAAAAACGGTCAACTGGCTTCATTTATCTTTCCTTTTTCTTTTTAGAGGACTGGGTGATTTGTTGGAGCAGGCTCTCTAACTCACTGACATCCTTAAAACTACGATAGACACTGGCAAAACGCACATAGGTAATCTCATCCAACTCAGCCAACTCCTCCATGACGAGTGAACCAATGTCCTCACTTTGAATTTCATTTTCATTTCGACCACGGAGTTTCTGTTCGATACGATTGACTACCATGTTTATTTCATCACTTGACACAGGACGTTTCTGGGCTGAGCGGATAATCCCATTAAAGATTTTATCTCTGGAGAATTGTTCCCGTGTGCCATCTTTTTTAACAACCACTAAGGTTCTTTCTTCTACTCGTTCGTAGGTTGTAAAACGGTGCTGGCATTCGTCGCACTCACGTCTTCTACGAATGGTGTTCCCTTCTTCTGCTTGGCGACTATCGATAACACTTGACTTGGTAGCCCCACATTTTGGACAACGCATCCTTTCCCTCCTTATCGTTTTCTTTTCATTATACCATTTTTTAAGCGATTCCCAAAACAATTCTTCTTTTTGCTTGACAAGTTTTTTGTTTTGTTGTATTATTTAATTAAGACAAAAGGATAAAAGAAAGGAGACCAAGATGTCCTGGACATTTGACAACAAAAAACCCATCTATTTACAGATTATGGAGAAAATCAAGCTTCAGATTGTTTCCCATACACTGGAACCCAACCAACAACTTCCAACCGTGCGAGAGCTAGCTAGCGAGGCTGGTGTCAATCCAAACACCATCCAAAGAGCCTTGTCAGACCTTGAACGAGAAGGATTTGTCTACAGTAAGCGAACAACTGGACGATTTGTAACTGAGGATAAGGAGCTAATCGCCCAATCACGCAAACAATTATCAGAAGAAGAATTGGAACACTTCGTTTCCTCCATGACCCATTTTGGCTATGAAAAAGAAGAACTACCAGGCGTAGTCGGCGATTATATTAAAGGAGTTTAAGCCTATGTCATTACTAGCATTTGAAAATGTATCCAAATCTTATGGAGCAACCCCAGCCCTTGAAAATGTTTCTCTTGACATCCCAGCTGGAAAAATTGTTGGTCTCCTTGGACCAAACGGCTCAGGGAAAACAACCCTGATTAAACTAATCAATGGCCTCTTGCAACCAGATCAAGGACGTGTCCTTATCAACGATATGGACCCAAGCCCAGTAACCAAGGCTATCGTAGCTTATTTGCCGGATACGACCTATCTCAATGAGCAAATGAAGGTCAAAGAAGCCCTAACCTACTTCAAGACCTTCTATAAAGATTTCAATCTTGAACGCGCCCATCATCTACTTGCAGACTTGGGCATTGATGAAAATAGTCGTCTCAAGAAACTATCAAAAGGAAACAAGGAAAAGGTACAACTGATTTTGGTTATGAGCCGTGATGCCCGCCTCTACGTTTTAGACGAACCCATTGGTGGGGTGGATCCAGCAGCCCGTGAGTATATCCTCAATACCATTATCAACAACTACTCCCCAACTTCTACCGTTTTGATTTCTACCCACTTGATTTCTGATATCGAGCCAATCTTGGATGAAATTGTCTTCCTGAAGGATGGAAAAGTCGTCCGTCAAGGTAATGTAGATGATATTCGCTATGAGTCTGGTGAATCCATTGACCAACTCTTCCGTCAGGAATTTAAGGCCTAAGCAAAGGAGATTATTATGTTTTGGAATTTAGTTCGCTACGAATTTAAAAATGTTAACAAGTGGTATTTAGCCCTCTACATTGCCGTGCTAGCCCTTTCTGCCATTATCGGAATACAGACACAGACTTATAACAATCTACCTGCCAAAGAAAGTCAACTTACTATGCTACTTTTTCTAGCTACAGTCTTTGGTGGCTTGATGATTACACTTGGGATTTCAACTCTTTTCTTAATCATTAAACGCTTTAAAGGTAGTGTCTATGACCGACAAGGCTATCTGACTTTGACCCTTCCAGTATCTGAACACCATATCATCACAGCCAAACTAGTCGGTGCCTTTATCTGGTCTATTGTCAGCACTACTGTACTAGCAATCAGTGCTTTCATTGTTCTGACCCTTACGGCTCCAGATTGGTTTGCAACTTCTGACTTGATTCCACTTGCAGGAACATACCTTCCTCAACTCTCTCTTATGGGGGTATCCTTCCTACTAAATACCATTTCAGAAATCCTCTGCATCTACTTAGCCATTTCCATTGGACAACTTTTCAATGAATACCGTACTGCACTTGCTGTTGTAGCCTACATTGGTATCAAAATCGTCATTGGATTTATTGAACTTTTCTTCAATACCAGTGCTAACTTCTATGTCAATTCACTTGCAGGATTTAATGATAATTTCTATATGGGAGCAAGCGTAGGCATTGTTGAAGAACTCATTTTCATAGCTATCTTTTACCTCGGAACCTACTACATCTTGAGAAATAAGGTTAATTTGCAATAATTTTAAAATCAAAAAGGATAACATCTCATCGCAGAGAGGCTATCCTTTTTTCTTTGATCTCATTTTCCGTCTAACTTTATCTTACAGACGAATCCTTCTAACCAATTAAATGATAAAATCTGATTTAAAGGTCTTGTTTAATTTCTCTATTGTGACACTATCATTATATTCCTTACATATTTTCATAGCTTTGGAACATTCTTTTTTGCCTAACTCTACTTGATTCGTTTTTATAAGATAAATACCTTTTAAAAAAAGCAAATAATTCTTTTCAAAATAATATCCTTGTCTGGTCAGTAAATTTTCTAAATCATCTATAAAAAATTGAGCTCTATCAAACAAATTATTTTTTAATAATAATTCTAAATTAAATAAATATAAAGGAATTACTCTATGTGTTCCCATATCTGTTTTTAAAAAATGTCGTGTTTTCTTGATTACCACTCTATATAGTAAACTTATGGTTTTAGTGTTCATAAAAAACACCGAATTATAGAAAATTTTCAGTTCATACTCCATCCAATTATCTACAGAAAGCAAATACTTGATTAGCTCATTACATTTAGATGCATTGTAAGGAAGGTTTGCAAGGCGATTAATCTGTTGTTCAGCAATCAATTTTATGTGACAATTGCATAGACTTTTTTCCTGCTTTTGTTTTAGTTCTATTTTCTTTATTAGTTCTTGTAACAAAATGATATCTGAAGAGTTTACAGCATGTTCTAGTTCTTCAAAAAAGCATTCTTTTTTGGAATAATAGCAATGAACTAATTCTTCAAATTCCGAAAATGATATCCCCAGGCGATTTAATAACATGTAAAAATGATCAATAGATAATTTTGTAATCCCATTTTCGAAACGAGAAATAGTTGACTCACTAATCTTATCACAAGCCAAATCTTTAAGACGAAAATTTTTTGAAATACGGATATCCTTTAAAACTGCTCCAAAATTTTCCATAACATACCTCTTCCATTTCTGCAAAAAATAAGACGCTTGTTTTTTATTTATGATATGATTATACAAAAATAAAATAGAAAGGACAATAATATCATGAAAAAAATTTTATTGTCAACAGTTGCTTTATTAAGCTTAGTCGCATCTCTGCCAGCAAATAATCCAGTTTCTGCTCAAGAATCATCCTCTCAAACGACTTATAGTAAGTCAAGTGGAAGTTGGATAAAATCTGGTAGCCGTTGGTGGTATAAACATTCTGATGGTTCTTATACTACAAATGGATGGGAAAAAATAGGTAGCACCTGGTACTATTTTGATAGTGAAGGTTGGATGAAGACAGGTTGGATTAAAGAATATGGGAACTGGTATTATCTAGATGATAGTGGTGCTATGAAAACTGGCCTACAGACTATCGAAGGAAAACAATATTATTTGTCTGCCAGCGGTGCTATGCAGACAGGTTGGCACAATATTGGAGATGATACTTATTTCTTTGCTAATAGTGGGGAAAAGCAAAATATCAATCGTCGGGCTTTAGTTCTTGGTGAAACATCAACGAGAGCAGTACCTATCGCAGATGTTAATGCTATGGAAAAAGTTTTCAGTAACCAAAACTTTAGTAACGTTGTTCGTTTCCCTGATAAAACAAAAGCTGAAATTCTTGCAAAAATGCAAGAACTGTTTGAATCTTCTAGCGAAAGCGATGTAAATTATCTTTACTTTACTTGTCATGGAGGAAAAGATGGAAGAATCTATATCGGTAGTGATAATACGGCATTCTCTGGTTGGGAATTGGCATCCATTCTAAAACAATACAAAGGTAAGTTTGTAGTTATGCTGGATTGTTGTCACGCTGGAACAATTATTTCTAAAGATAGTTCAAGCAAATCTAATGAAGAATCTATTACCGAAAAATTTGATATGGATGAATTTGTTTTAGGATTTACTAATACAAATGGGAACGAAAAAGCAGGCGAAATGATTGACTCTAAATTTTTAGTACTCTGCTCATCAAGATCGTCAGAATACTCTAGTGGTGGATCATTAAGTTTAGCGACTAAATATTGGTCTTTAGGTTCAGGATGGAACCCTATACAGCAATCTCAAGGTTCTTTAATCGCTGATCAAAATTATAACAACAGAATCACGTTAAACGAATTATATACATACTCTCGTGAACAAGTTTTAAAACAAAATGATGAACAACATATTGAGGTTTACCCAGAGAACAGTCAATTTGTTTTATTCAAGAAATAAGGGAGTAATAAAATGAAAGTAGCAAAAAAAATTATATTATTTAGTTTGTCTATAGCTGGGCTAGCTTTACTAGCTTCACCTCATTCAGGGCAGGCATTTGAGCTCAAAGAAGAATGGGTTATCAAGGGCGGTATCCGATACGAGAATGGGAAAGTCAGCAAAATTAATAATGGATATGAAGTAAATATTAAAGTATTCGATTTACCTAGTACTAGCGAAATCGAATGGACAGTTAGTTTGAATGGAGAAAAGCAAAATACTAACTTCTTAGCTGAGGAAAGAACAGTATCTAAAACTGAAGATAAGGGACGTTTTTTACACTTTTATATCCCTTATGGATATCGTGGGGATATTGTAGTAGAGGCTAAGAGTGGAACTGAAGTAAAGACATGGTCTACTAAGGTTGTTGATGATGTTTATTCAGATAATGCTAAAAGTGGATACTTTGTTCTCGACGGGGATCAGATCTTAGAAAGTTCATGGGATTCCCGAAATGAATCTTATATTGCAACGTTGCCAGCTGTAAGATCAGGAAAATCTGTTGTTGCTTGGCGTGAGGAAGGAACTCTTAATTTAATCAAACCAGGAAAGATTACTCGGCAATATAATAGCAGTGGATCATATGTAAAACTTTCTCCAATCTTTGAAACTGCTAGCTGGCTAAGATCAGACCAAAACTGGTACTATCAAAAACAAGGCCAATTAGTTCAGAATGCTTGGGTTAAGGATAAGGGAACTTGGTACTTTATGAATGATAAAGGAGTCATGTTCAATCAAACTTGGCTCTATCAAGGTAGCAACTGGTATGCCTTTAAATCATCAGGAGCCATGATTGCTAGCGATTGGTTATATGATAATGGCTCTTGGTATTACCTAAAAGATTCAGGTTCTATGGCAACAGGTTGGATCAAAGATAGTGGATCTTGGTATTATCTAAACAACTCAGGTTCTATGGCAACAGGATGGGTAAAAGATAGTGGATCTTGGTATTACCTTGCTTCATCAGGTAAGATGCTTCACAATACCTACACACCAGATGGCTACTATGTAGATGCCAGTGGCGCTTGGAAATAATCTAAAGTACACATTTTATTCCATCAGCTATTAGTGTACATGCTCAGACTAATTGTTATCAGAGCTACAAAAAAATCTAGATAATAATAATACAAAAAGCGAATCGAAACAACGAATTTTGTTTTGTTCGCTTTTTGTTTTAATCTGTGTCAGTACGATATTTTCATTTAATTGTATATCCCCCAAAAATTTACATTTTTATATGAAGTATTTAATAAAAAGGAGTATAATGACTTTAAAACTAATTACATGTATATCGATAAGGAGGGCAACTCTTTATGCTGAGAAGATTTGTTACCAAGAAGCACCTTGTACTTTACTTCTTTTCTATTGCCATTACTTGGCTGGAAGCAATTATCACGCCAGCCCTTGTTCAGAATATTGTTGCCAGTTTTACCAATCAAGAGCTAGTCCTTCTTTGGAAAGTATTGATTCTAGGAATCCTTGGTAATCTTATCCTCTTACTAGGATTGGCCGGAAAACGCTATTACTACGCTCGTTTGATTACTGACTTCAAATATGGAATCAAGAGTGCTATTTTCAAGCGATTTTTAAACAGTTATGAGATTGATGAAAAGGATATTTTGTCTGACCTAGAAAACGACGTCAAGCAACTAGAAGAAAGCTATATTGAGCCAACGGTCATCATCATTTCTTCTCTTGGCTTCACAACTGTGTCCATTCTCTATGCCCTATGGACCAATTTTTACTTGGGTTTGATTTTCATCCTCTTCTACTCCTTTCCTGTACTCTGCAGTGCTATTGGATCCAAGCGTTTGGATTCACTTTCTGAAAAGCGGTCCACTGTTAACCAGAGCTACTTAGCAAGCTTGACAAATTTTATTGGTGGTAGCCAACAAATTCGCCATTATCAGGGGCAAGATTTCTTTTTTACTCGCTATCAAAAGCAATTACAAACCAGTTTAGATACCGAAATTAACTATGAAAAGCAACGAACTTTAAACAGTCTCTTGATCAATAGCATCGATGCCTTTTGTTCTGTCACACCAATCGTCATCGGTGGCTTTATGACCTACTATAATTATTTAGATGCAGCGAGTTTTGTGGCCATCTATCTAGTTTCCCATAACATCGGCTATCAATTCCAAGAGTTGGCATACTTTACCAACACCCGAAAAGCGAATCGAACTCTTCTCAACAAATACCAAAAACTTTTGGGCCAGTCTGACTTCATCTCGCCTAGAAGCATAGAAAATATTTTCCCTATCCAGCTTAACAGCATCTCCTTAGAAAAAGATGGAAATAGCCTCCTGTCTCCGATTTCCATGCACATCAAGCAAGGAGAAAAAATTGCCATTATCGGGGAAAGTGGCTCTGGTAAAACAACCCTGCTCAATATCATTCATGGAGAAGAGACACCGACAAGTGGACAGATTAGCTTTGCTGGTCAGAACCTGTCACGTCAAGAAATCACAAGCCTTAGTTCCTATATCCTCCAAGATAGCCATTACTTTGACACGCTCTCTCTGGAAGACAATATCCTTCTGGGACTGGATAAAAAACAAGAGACTTTAAATCATATCCTCAAAAAAACAGGATTAGAACATTTGAAAAATCGAACGCTCAGCAATGACAGTCTGTCTGGTGGCGAGAAACAACGCCTTGAAATCGCTCGTGCTCTCTACCACGATAGCCAACTTATCTTGGCAGATGAAATCAAGGCCAATCTTGACTCGGAAAATAGCAGAAAAATTAGCGACTTGCTCTTCTCCCTACCTCAAACAGTCATTGAAGTCATTCACCACTACACGGAAGAAGACTTAAAACACTATGACCAAGTCATTCACTTAAGTAAAGAAAAGTAATAGTCTATAACATACGATTTGAAAAAGCAAGGAACCCGAATTCCTTGCTTTTTAACTCAATATCAAACTGGCTACAATAGGGCTGACAAAGACATAGAGAATACCTGTGACACCGATAGCCAAGCCACCCATGGCTCCTGCTACAGAGCCGTATCGAAAGGCTGTTCCTGTTCCGACAGCATGACCTGTTCCTCCAAGAGAAAGACCAACAGCTACTGGATCATCTATTTTCAACCACTTCAAGAGGGTTGGGCCGATGACACTAGTTAAAATCCCAGTCGCCACCACAACAACCAAGGTCACAGTCGTCAAACCTTGCAATTTTTCTGTGATTCCCACTGCCATGGCGGTTGTCACTGACTTGGGAAAGAGTGAAATGGCTAGGAAAAAGTCCATTCCAAAAATCTTAGCTACAAGGGCCGTGAAAGAGGTATTGACCACTACCGCTAACAGACTACCAAAGAGAATACTCCGAGCATGGTGCTTCATCAGGTGAAAACTCTTATAAAGCGGAATCCCTAGAGCCACGGTCGATGGGACAATCAAGTTGTTCAGATAAACCCCACCTTGGTAGTAATCTTGGTAAGAAATACCCGTCACCTTTAGAAAGATGATAATGAAAACAGCTGACAAAAGCAAGGGCGTTGTCAATGGATGGGGAAAACGTCTGTAAATCAGCATTCCTACTAGATAAGCTAGGATTGATAGGGCAAGCCCAAACAGGGGATTGGAAACAAATTCACTCATTTGGCATCTCCTTTCTCATAATCTCCCTCAAACCGTCTCTTGATGAACTGAACCACCAAGGCAATGAGGATAATGTTGATAACAGCCGCAAAAAAGACAATCAAAACGATGGGCAAAAGATAGGGAGCAATCACATCAAACTTCTCCATGATTCCCACTGCTGGCGGTAAAAAGAGAATGGTCATATTGGCCAGCAAGAAATTCCCCACCATGTTGACATGTCTAGTTCTCAGCCACTTGAATTGTAGGGCTAGAAAGAGAATAATCAAACCGATAATACTGCCTGGAATGGGCAAATGAAAGAAACTAGAGATTCCCTCTCCGATTAGAGAAATCACAAAGAGAATCATTAATTGAACATATAATTTCATCCTATACTCCACGAAATAGACTTCTTGCATACCAGTTTACTCTTTTTTCAGAAAATTTCAAGGAAATGCACAAGGGATAATGAAAATTAGAAATGGAAAGGGGATACAAACAATTCTTGACTTGTGAAAACTGGCATGATTTAGGATAAAAGATTCCAGCGTCCTTCTTGCCAGCTCTTTTGAAAAGTAGTATAATTATTGCATGCGCAATCATCTTGTGATGCAGAGATTGTCCGTGAATGGACTTTCTTCTATTTACAACTCTAAAAAGAAAGGAGATACTATGACCTATTTGGAAAAATGGTTTGACTTCAATCGGCGTCAGAAAGAAATTGAAAGTCTCTTGGAAGAGACTATTGCCCAGCAGAGCGAGCAAAGTCTGACCTTGAAAGAGTTCTACCTGCTCTACTATCTGGACTTGGCTCAAGAAAAATCTCTACGCCAGATTGACCTGCCAGATAAGCTTCATCTGAGCCCGAGCGCTGTTTCTCGGATGGTGGCTCGCTTGGAAGCCAAAAATTGCGGTCTGCTTAGTCGCAGGTGTTGTGATCAAGATAGACGCTCTAGTTTTATCTGCCTGACAGGTGATGGGCAAAAGACACTGGCCACTCTACAAAGGGCTGTCGAATCAAGCTTGGAAACTGGTTTGAATTTCTTGATTTAAGATGACTTTAGAAAAAAAGTTGCGTGCGCAATCATTTTTCTTGACATTCTTTTTTATAAGGAGTAAAATAAAGTCATCATTAAACAAAGGAGTTTTAAACATGATTGAAATTACCTATCTAGATGCCAGCAAGAACGAAAGAACTGTAACCTTCGATTCTTATGAAGACTTTGATCGTTCACAACAAGCTTGCCTTATCGGCGTCGCAGACTACTACCCTGTCCAAAAATTAACTTACAACGGTCATGATTTGGACTACCATGGGACTTATGGAGATATCTTCTTCTATCTCAAGAAACAAGATTTAAGCCAATATAACTAAAAAAGGAGAAATACAATGGCAAAAGCAATTACAGATGCAACATTCGAACAAGAAACAAAAGACGGTTTGGTCTTGGTAGACTTCTGGGCAACTTGGTGTGGTCCATGTCGTATGCAAGGTCCAATCTTGGATAAATTGTCTGAAGAACTTTCAGAAGATGTTTTGAAAATCGTTAAAATGGACGTTGATGAAAATCCAAACACAGCTCGTGCCTTTGGAATCATGTCTATCCCAACTCTTCTCTTCAAAAAAGACGGCCAAGTGGTAAAACAAGTTGCTGGTGTTCACACAGCAGAACAAATCAAGGCCATCGTTGCTGAATTGAGCTAATCACACGAGAGACAAAGTACTTGCTTTGGTCTCTTTTTTCTTGCCCTTTGCCATTTTTCAAAAAATATGCTAGACTATAGGTAGAATATTACGATGTTTGGGACACGCCATCGCTAAAAAAAACCTCGATTTGGTATTTTTTAGCTCCCTCATGGGAGCTTTTTGCGTGCTCTAAACATTTCCCATTTTGGAAGGAGTACTATGAAACGTCAATCTGCCTTGGTCGTCTTTAGTGGCGGTCAAGATTCTACAACCTGCCTCTTTTGGGCTAAAGAACACTATGAAACGGTCGAAGCCGTTACCTTTGCCTACGGCCAACGCCATCATCTCGAAATTCAAGTCGCTAGAGAAATCGCTGAGGAGCAGGGGATTCGTCATCATATCCTAGATATGTCTCTGCTGGGGCAAATCACTGAAAATGCCCTGACTTCTGATCTGGAGATTGAGCAAAAAGAGGGAGAGGTGCCTAATACCTTTGTTGACGGTCGCAACCACCTCTTTCTGTCCTTTGCGGCTGTTCTTGCTAAGCAACGTGGCATTAAAGACATCGTGACAGGTGTCTGTGAGACCGACTTCTCAGGCTACCCTGATTGTCGAGATGTCTTTGTCAAATCTCTCAATGTCACCCTCAACCTTGCCATGGATTACGACTTTGTTATCCAAACACCTCTAATGTGGTTGGACAAGGCTGAAACTTGGGAATTAGCCGACCAACTCGGTGCCTTTGACTATGTTCGTGAAAAGACCTTAACCTGCTACAACGGGATTATCGGAAGTGGCTGTGGAGATTGTCCCGCCTGCCACCTACGTCAACATGGGTTAGATGTTTATCTCTCACAGAAAGGAGAGGACTAATGTTTTTTGCACCCAAAGAAATCAAACAGGAAACTGGGGAGTCGCTTGTCTACAATCCTCACAGAACCTTGGTATCAAAAGAATTTACCTTTGATGCTGCCCACCACCTCTTTCACTATGAGGGAAAATGCAAATCCCTTCATGGCCACACCTATCATCTGCAGATTGCTGTTAGTGGATTTTTAGATGAGCGTGGCATGACCTACGATTTCGGAGACATCAAAGCTATTTACAAGAACTACTTAGAGCCCCACTTGGATCATCGCTATCTCAATGAAACTCTGCCTTATATGAACACGACTGCTGAAAATATGGTTTACTGGATTTTCCAAACCATGAGTCAAGAGTTACCTGATGAGCGTGGTCTTCGTTTGGAATACGTTCGCCTCTATGAAACTCCGACTTCCTTTGCAGAGTTTAGACGGGAGTGGTTAGATGACTAGGGAACGTGTCCTCAAACTACCAGTTCTGGAAATTTTTGGCCCTACCTTTCAAGGTGAAGGTCGTGCTATTGGGCAGAAAACCATGTTTGTCCGCACTGCCGGTTGCGACTACCACTGCGACTGGTGCGATTCTGCCTTTACTTGGGATGGTTCTGAAAAACCAACTCGCATGACAGCTGACGAAGTCATTGCTGAGTTGGATAAACTAGGGAACTACGACTATGTAACCCTGTCTGGCGGAAATCCCGCTATCCTAGCAGCCAACATGGCTGAACTGGTCACCAAGCTCAAGGAACGTGGTGTCACCCTTGCTGTTGAGACCCAAGGCTCTCGCTGGCAAAATTGGTTAAAAGATATCGACCAGGTTACTCTGAGTCCCAAACCTCCTTCATCCAAGATGGAAGTCAACTTTGAGACCCTGGACTTTATCGTTTCCCAACTGGATCCAGACAAGGTCACCTTTAAAATCCCTGTCTTTGATGATGCAGATTTAGCCTTTGCTAAAGGAATACAAGAACGCTACCAACCAGATGTCCTTTTCTTATCTGCTGGAAATCCTGAACCCAAGGCTACAGGAAATATTATCCAAGATCAACTGGACCGTCTCAAAGAACTCTGGGAACGCGTCGCTGCCGACGATAGCTGGGGCAATGTCCGCGTCCTTCCTCAACTGCATACCCTCCTCTACGACAACCAACGTGGTGTTTAAGATTAGAAAGAAAAAATCATGTCACAACAAGAAGAAATGAAAAACCTAAGCCTACTGGGCAACAAAGAAACCAACTACATTTTCGAGTATCAACCAGAAGTCCTCGAATCCTTTGACAATCGTCATGTGGAAAATGACTATTTTATCAAATTTAACTGTCCTGAATTTACCTCACTTTGCCCTATTACTGCTCAGCCGGATTTTGCGACGATTTATATTTCCTATATTCCTGACAAGCTCTGTGTCGAGTCAAAATCCCTCAAACTTTACCTTTTTAGTTACCGAAATCACGGAGATTTCCACGAAAACTGTATCAACACTATCGGGAAAGACTTGGTCAACTTACTAGACCCTCGCTATTTAGAAGTATGGGGAAAATTCACTCCGCGCGGTGGCATTTCAATCGACCCCTACTACAACTACGGTAAGCCAGGAACTAAGTATGAAGGTTTGGCAGAACAACGCCTCTTCCAACACGACCTTTATCCAGAGAAAATTGACAACCGCTAAACTCAAACTCAATGAAATTCAAAGAGCAAACTAGGAAGCTAGCCACAGGTTGCTCAAAGCACTGCTTTGAGGTTGTAGATAAGACTGACAAAGTCAGCTCAAAACACTGTTTTGAGGTTGCAGATAGAACTGACGAAGTCAAATCAAAATACTGTTTTGAGGTTGCAGATGGAAGCTGACGTGGTTTGAAGAAATTTTCGAAGAGTATAATACGAAAAAGCCCTGTTCCTCGAGATGAGGAGCAAGGCTTTTTGAGTTTCAATTATTCTTCTGTTCCTAGGAATTTTTTTGCAACGAGGGCTGCAAGAACTCCACCAGCGATTGGTGCAAGGATGAAAATCCAAACTTGTCGAAGGGCTGCACCACCTACCAAGACAGCTGGTGCCAAGCTACGAGCTGGGTTTACTGAAAGGCCAGTAATGTTCAATCCGACAAGAATCATCGCCATCAAGGACAAACCGATTACCAAACCAGCAATCGCGCCATTCCCCTTGCTTTCTGAAGTTACGGTCATGATAACCAAGACAAACAAGAAAGTTGCAATGACTTCAAACAAGAAACCACCAAAGACAGTGACACCGTTTGCCAAGGCATTTTCACCAAGACTAGCAGTTGACATACCTGAGTTTGCCAAGAGGAAGAAGACAGAAGCAGATGCTAAGAAAGCTCCAACTACTTGTCCAAGGATGTAGTTTACAAGCTCTGAAGATGACAAACGTTTGTTAACAAACATAGCGATCGAAACAGCTGGGTTCAAGTGAGCACCTGAAACAGTTCCGATTGAGTAGACTGCAACCACGATGGCTAAACCAAAGGCAAAGGCGATTCCAAGGTGACCTAGGCCATCAAGACCATTTCCAAAAACAACAGCTCCTGTTCCGATGAACACAAGCATGAACGTACCGATTAACTCAGCAACAAATTTTTTCATTTTCTTTCTCCTTTTTTAAAAACTAAATACTAGTCTATCAAAAGAGGGAAAGGGTTTCAAGAAAATTGATTAGAAATTTTCAGGATAAAATTCTATAAAAACGGTAGTGTTTATTTGAAACATTTTTTCTAAAGGTATATAATGTCAATATAGTTCTAATAAGTTATTTATTCCCTAATTTGAACTAATTTTTACAACTTTGCTGTTCTTTTATGAACGTTTGAATGGTATCGTGGATACCAAGGAGGAATCATATGTCTAAAGTTGCTATTGTCACAGGTGCAGGTCAAGGAATCGGTTTTGCAATCGCAAAACGATTGGTTCAAGATGGCTTTAAGGTAGGAGTCTTAGACTACAATCCCGAAACAGCTGAAAAAGCTGTTGCCGAATTATCAGCTGAAAATGCCTTTGCTGTCGTGGCCGATGTTTCGAAACAGGCCGAAGTTGCACAAGCATTTCAAAAGGTTGTTGATCATTTTGGTGATTTGAATGTTGTCGTAAATAACGCTGGTGTTGCTCCCACTACTCCTCTTGATACAATTACTGAGGAACAATTTACACGCACTTTCGGTATCAACGTTGGTGGTGTCATTTGGGGTTCACAAGCTGCACAAGCGCAATTTAAAGCACTTGGCCACGGAGGTAAAATTATCAACGCAACCTCTCAAGCCGGTGTAGTGGGCAATCCAAACTTGACTGTTTATGGTGGTACAAAATTCGCTGTTCGTGGTATTACTCAAACATTGGCGCGTGATTTAGCAGACTCAGGCATCACTGTTAACGCCTACGCACCAGGTATTGTGAAAACACCAATGATGTACGACATCGCTCATGAAGTTGGTAAAAATGCAGGAAAAGATGACGAATGGGGTATGCAGACATTTGCAAAAGATATTACCCTAAAACGTCTATCTGAACCAGAAGATGTGGCTGCTGCTGTCAGCTTCCTTGCAGGACCAGATTCAAACTACATTACAGGACAAACCATTATCGTTGATGGTGGTATGCAATTCCATTAAGATACACAAAAAGAGGTTGGAAAATGATTCAACCTCTTTTATTAGTTTTCATTATTAGTTAGGAGGATACAATAGAAACTCTTTCAAAAAGTAATATTAGCTAATCCCTAGTATTGAAAAGACTGGATAGCTTCTTTCAAGTCATCTTGTAAACTATTTCTCTGGTCAAGTTGGACATAAACTTCCAACAGACAGGATCTGAAGTTGGAAAATTTATAAAAATCTTCCCTTTCTTCTATCGGAAAGTCAACAGCTTTTATCCAAGAAGCTACTTGCTCTTGCTCCAACTTCCCTTGTAAAATAGGTTCATAGATCACTCTGGCTAAACGCCAATCCTCATCATCTGTAAAGCGAATCGAAATTCTTTTAAATAGTTGGCCAAGTATATCAAATACTTCATGAACTCTGTTTTTAGGAAAGTCTGGATGACAAACCACCTCTGTCAGTAAATCGGCTCCATGTGCAAAAGCATGAACCCAACCATACTGACTTGAAAAACCCGTTGTATCCTTTTCTTTTGAAAGATAGTACAAACCTTGATTTAAAAGGACATTGCGAATTTCTGCTTTTAATCCCTGATAAAAAACCGATTGCTGGTTGGCGTCCGCCGACAAGAGATTTGCATAAATAAGCGCCCTAAAAGAACGTTCGAGTGTTGGCAGGCCTATCTTATCAATCTCTTTGTCTAGTCCTCCATCAGCTGAGACCACATCAGCAATGAAATGAAATTGTTCCTGTGTAAATAGCTCTTCCTGAATCCCTCTAGCAAAGCTTGTAAAAACAAGGTCATCACGAATTTCTGGAGAAGGATCTCCCAAATGATCAAGCAACCACTGGATTTCTTCCTCATGATAACTTGGTCTTTCTTCAGATATTTTTCTGAGTAACTCTTGATACATGGTCAATACCTCTACATTTCTAGCAACTTGATATAATCTAGACCCCATTTCTCGACAGCATCTAAAACAACTCTGAATTCCTGCCCCATTTCAGTTAAGCTGTACTCAACTCGTGGTGGAACTTCGGCATAGACCTTTCGTTGAACAATCTTATCCTTTTCTAATTGACGGAGATGACGGGTCAAAATAGTTTGAGTAATCCCAGGCAATAATCTCTGCAATTCTTTAAATCGTTTGGTACCCGTACTCAACTGATAAATGATTACCAGTGCCCATTTCCCCGTTAAAACCCTCTGCGTTGTCGCAAATGGACAAATACCATACTCACTCACTTTATTTGTCATAAAATATCTTCTTTCTATTTTTTAAAAAAAATTTATCTTTTAGTATCAATAATAGTACTACTTTTGATACTAGCTATCAAAAAAGTCTCTACTTGTTTTTTTGTTTGTAACTGTTACAATTATATCATAAAAAAGAAATGGAGAATAGATATGTCAACAAACTTAGAAATTTTCAACGCTTATAACCAAGCTTTAATTGCTGGTGACTTTCCTGGTGTCTTTGAAACGATGGCAGACGATATTGTCTGGCATCAACCTGGTACTCATAGTATATCTGGTACAGTTGTTGGTAAGGACAAGCTAGGAGCTCACCTGGCTACATTTGCTGAGAAAACTAATGGAACCTTTAAGGTGGTAACAAATTGGGTTTCTGACAATGAGGATTTAATCGCAGCCAATGTTACTTTTCTTGGAACACGTGCTGATGGTACTGAACTCAATATGAACGGGATTGACCTCTTCCGCATTGAAGACGGAAAAATCAAAGAAGTTTGGCTCTTCTCTTCAGATCAAGCTGAAGAAGATAGCTTTTGGGGATAATTTAAGAGGCCAGGACAAAAAATTTTGATTTTAGGAATTCTTTATTATAAATTTTTAAAATCGATAGATTAGAAAAAAAGCGAACAAGACAGAATTCTGAGTTTCAGATAACTCGTTTTGTTCGCTTTTTATATTTAAGGTTAGACTTTTGTTCCAGACTCTTTTAATTTACTCTCCCAACTGGGCACTGTAGGCGATGATCTGATCAACTGTGTCAGACAAGAATTGGATGGTATCACGGAGTGGTTTGTCTGTTGAAATATCAGCACCGATAATCATAGCTGACTCAAGTGGTGTCTTGCTACCACCTGATTTGAGGAGATTAAGCCAGTCTTCAGCTCCATTCTCAGAGTTTTTAAGATGGAGGTAACCAGCTGTCGAGATAACTAGTCCTGCTGAGTAAGTGTAACTATACAAGCCCATATAGTAGTGAGCTTGGCGCATCCAAGTCAAAGCTGCATCATCGTCGATTTCAATGGCATCTCCCCAGAAATCCGTCAAGACTTCCTTCATAATACTGTTGAGTTTGCTTGCTCCGAAAGTTTCTCCTTCTTCAATCAATGTATACACTTTACGCTGGAAGGCTGCTTCCAAAAGGTGAGTGATAAAGTTATGGAAGTAGGTGTCTGTCAAGCGGTGAGCAAGAGCGAAACGTTTTTGACGTGGGTCGTCAGATTGGTGCTCCAAGTAATCACTGAGAAGCAACTCATTGAAAGTTGACGGTGCTTCAACATAGTAGGTCGACATGTGGGCATTAAAGTAGCTTTGATGATTATCTGAAAAGATGAATTGACCAGAATGCCCGATTTCATGAATCAAGGTATAGACATCACTCAAACGACCTGTCCAGCTCATGAGGACATAAGGGTGTACACGATATGGATCCGCCGCATATCCGCCAGAATCCTTGCCACTATTAGCAGCAAAGTCCACCCAGCGCTCTTCTTGATAGCGAGCAACTTCCTGACAATATTCTTGCCCCAAAGGTTCTACTGACTTCATGACCAAATCATAGGCATCATCAATAGTCACTTCTGGATTCAGGGCGCTATCCAAGTCCAATTTCCAGTCTGCAAAGGTCATCTTTTCAAGACCATTGACCTTGGCAACATGCTTGAGGTATCTCTGAGCAACTGGCGCAAAATCCTTCATGATAAGGTCAATCTGGCGATCAAACATGGCACGGTTCACTTCTTGTTCAGCCAAAAGATAATCAAAGACTGAATCGTAGCCCTTCATATCTGCCAAGAGTTTTTCAGACTTAACCTGAGCTAAGTAGGCTGCCGCAGCTGTATTTTGGTGCTTACGAAGTCCTTCTGAGAAGGAACGGAAAGATTTCTCACGAACCTCAGCATCCTCGTGATTTTGGTAGAAATTCTCATAGGTCACAAAGCTGTTTTTGTAGGTCTTGCGATGGGCTTCAAAGTCAGCCATTTCAAAATCCCCAGCACGCATCTTAGTGTAAATATCCTGCGGACTGTAGAAAACTTCACCCAGATTGGTCAAGGCCTTCTCCACATCAGCCCCTAGATAGTGGGCTTTTTTGATTTTGGCCTGACGAATAGCTGCCGTCAAGTGGGGCAATTCACCCAAACGGTTCAAAACTTCCTCGTCTGCAGCCACCAAGGCGTCATCAAAGAAGGTCAAAGCTACACTGGCATCTGTTTCAAATTCCATCCCAGCTTGGGCAATATTGGCAAATTCTTCATTGCTATAGTCTGTCGTCTGTGGCATAAAACCATAGTTGCCAATATGGCTCATCTGGATGTAAATTTGCTCCAATTCCGCAAAGGCCTTCTCGAAATCCTCAAAAGTATGAAGATTGCCCTTGTAATCACGGCTAAATTGGTTGATATCTTCGCGAGCTTTCTCGATTGCACGCAAGAAATCCTCACGATCTTGGTATAAGGCTGTTAAGTCCCAGAGTTCCTTCTCTGGAAATTCTGAACGGTGTTTTTGTTCCATTTTCTTCCTCTTATTTCTCTAATTCTAATAAAACACTAAGGGCTGATAAGGCGTAAAGTGGTGCCGTTTCTGCTCGTAGGATACGAGGGCCAAGTCCTGCCAAGACCGCTCCTTTAGCTTCAAAACTCTCAATTTCTGCAGGTGAGAGACCGCCTTCTGGACCAAAGATAAAGAGCAATTTGGCTCCTGTTTCAAGACCAGAGACTGCTTGCAGAAGCGCAGCAGCTTCTCCTTCTTTAGCCGACTCTTCATAAGCCACTACGATAGAGTCAAATTGGTCAAGTTGGGCTAGAAAGTCTGCTTTTTTCTCAAACAGCTTGATGCTTGGAACGAAGTTACGCTTGCTTTGTTCGGATGCTCCGAGGGCGATTTTTTCTAACTTCTCAACCTTTTTACCCAATTTTTTGCCATCCCACTTGGCAACTGACCAGTCGGCAGGAAAGGCCCAAATCTGGCTGGCACCCAGTTCGGTTACTTTTTGAGTCATAAACTCCAGCTTGTCTCCCTTGGGAAATCCAGATGCAATGGTTACTTGAACGGGCAGTTCCACATTGTCATCTAGTTCTTCTACCAATTCAAACTGACGGGCTTCCACATCCAGTATACGCGCCAAGCGCTTAATTCCATCATCAAAGACTAAGGTCACCTCGTCATCTTCTTTCAAGCGCATAACCTGAAACATATGCTTGCTGGTTTCCTTGTCCTCGATGGTGACAGGAGAGATAGCACTGCCTTTGACAAAATACTGTTGCATGCTAGCCTCCAATCACACCGGAAATATCCTTGGTTTTCTTAAAGACACAGGCATTCCATTCCCCTTGAACCATGTGGGTTTCAAGGAAAAATCCAGCTGACTCAGCCGACTCGCGCACCATATCCCACTTGTCCTTGATAATGCCACTCATGATGAGGTAGCCTTCATCCTTGACCAAGCGATAAGCATCATCCGTCAGATGAACGAGGATATCCGCCAAGATATTAGCTACAATCACATCTGCCTCAATCTCAACTCCCTTAAGCAAATCTCCTGCTGCTACATGGATGTTTTCCATGCCAGGGTTGAGCTCAATATTTTCCTGAGCCACTCGAACTGCCACATCATCCAGGTCATAGGCGAAAATTTCCTTGGCACCAAGAAGCGAGCTGGCGATAGAGAGGACACCTGAACCAGTCCCCACATCCAGCACCGTTTCGCCACCACGAAGAACCTGCTCCAAGGCAAAAAGGCTCATCTTAGTAGTTGGATGCGTCCCAGTTCCAAAGGCCATGCCAGGATCCAGCTTGATAATCTTTTCTCCCGCAGTCGCCTCATAGTCTGTCCAAGACGGCACTATAGTCAAGTCATGAGTAATTCGAGCTGGTTCGTAGTATTTCTTCCAGTTATCTGCCCAGTCTTCCTCAGCCAAGGCAGTCGTCCCCATCTTGACCTCACCCAAATCCATAAAGTCTGTCAATTCTGCCAGGCGAGCCTGCAAATCTGCTTCAACCACTGCCACATCAATCGTATCAGGATAGTAGGCTGTTACCACGATTTCTTCTTGTTGCTCAACCTCTGGAAAAATTTCACCAAAACGATCCACATTTCCCACATAGTCCATACTGTCTTCGATTGCGACTCCTTGAGCTCCCAGCTCAATCAAGAGGTTGGAAACCAACTCCTCCCCCTCACGCTTAACCGTTACTTTTAACTCTTGCCATGTTTCCATTTAATTTTTCCTTATCAATCTATTAATTCTTCCAATTCTTTTAAAGTTCTTCCATCCTGGTCTTTCCAATCAGTTCGACCGTTCGTTTGCATACCCAGCAAAAAAGCCGCTGCATAAGAAGGGCTAGAAAAGAGTTGTTTTTCTTTTAACACTCCATCTTGAATGACCCGAGAAGCTATTAAATTCTGACGCATTTCTTTTAAACTTGCTGGAAGGTATGGAGAATCCTTTATTTCTACTTGACTTCCTTCTAAAACAACAAAACCTTCAGTTGTCCGTTCACAAGTTGCTTCTATTACTTTGTTAGATTTCTTAGTTTTACGCTTTAAATAAAGATAAGTTGAATGATTATCAGTCAGATCTTGACTAACTTTCTTTGTCATTGGAACAAAAACACGATAACCTAAAGTTCCAATAATCATTAGCGTATTTTCAACAATTTCATCCAGTTCAGATTCCTTTTCCTCAGTTACATTACCAGGATTTGGATCATTCCCATTTTTCACAATGTAGCGACCAGCTTCTTTAGCAAGTTGAGTAAATTTATTTTCCAAATAGCTAATTTCTGTTGGACCGAAAGAATTATTTTGAGTTGTTAGAATTATGACATCATTAAAATAATCTGCATGAGTATCACGGGTATGCTCTTGAATTCGCAACAATACCCCTTCACCATTTTTCCGAGTTGTCGCCTGACCAATATAGGTCACATTTTTCTGTTTATCTTCATCTCGACCAAATAAGAAATAAATACCACTTTGTTTCATTTCATCACGCGACTTCAAATCTCCCAACTGAATACGAGGTATTTTGTAAATCACTCCCGTCCAATTTGACAAAGTACATTTGATTTTTCCAGTCACCTCACCATCCATGAGAAACATATTGATATTTTTGCTACGTTTTTCCATTTATCGAACTTCCTCCAAATAATCCCTCACTCTATCCTGTAACTGAGGTACAACTTGACTGGAAGTGAGAAATTCCTCGACATTCATTAACTGATAGCCCTGTCCTTCATCTCCAAATACGATACTGTCAAACTGGTCCTGTGTCAACTGACCGACTAGAAATACAGATTGTTTATCCGCAAAAAGCATACTTGGATAAACCTCACTCCAAAGCAGACAATCTTCAGTCAGATGAATTCCCAGTTCTTCATAAACTTCACGCGCCACGCACTCAAAAGGACTTTCATCCCCCTCACGTCCCCCACCGGGCAGTTCCCACATATTGGACCAGGGAATGCTTGCCTTATCATCGCGTAAGATAGTCAAAAGCTTATCCCCACAAAACAAAGCAATCTTACAGCCTGTGAAATCAGAAATCTCTATGTCCATATCAAACTCCTAGTATCTCGGATAAGGATAAAACTCTCCCTCTTCCAAGCCTACTTTTCCTTCTTCAAAGACTTCTTGGTTCCATTCCATGACAAATTCTTCTGCTTCTGGGTCTTCCAAAAAGTCCATGAGGGCATCTAGTCCAACCTCGGCAGTGTCTTTAAGGAATAGAGCAAAATAAGCTAAAAATTCACGAGAAAAACCTTTTTTAGGTAGGTAAGGAATAACCGTCAAATAGTCTTCCTCATTGACTGTTGATTTGGCAGGATTGTAAAAAAGCACTGCTTCCTCAAAGAGAATGTCATCTGACGAAACCTCTCCGTCTTCATCTACCATCTCCACACCTGCAGCGTTTTGCGCTTCCAATAGAAAACTCACTTCAACCGCGTGGTTACGCTTGTCCCAACTAATCTCAAAGTCAAAGGGAAAATTCTTCTCCAACTCTTCCTCTAAAACATCTAAAAATCCGTATGTTGCCATTTTGTCCTCTTTCTATGCGACTCTTTAATCGCCCCGATTGCTCGGAAATATGCTAAAATAGATACTACCATCTTACCACATATACATCAGAAAATCCACGTTAGAAAGGACTGCTATGCCAGACAATCTCGCACTTCGCATGCGCCCTAAAACCATCGATCAGGTCATCGGTCAGGAACATCTGGTCGGACAAGGAAAAATCATCCGTCGCATGGTGGAAGCCAACCGCCTGTCCTCCATGATTCTATATGGACCTCCTGGAATCGGCAAGACCAGTATTGCTTCAGCCATCGCTGGGACTACTAAGTATGCCTTTCGAACTTTCAATGCGACAGTTGATAGTAAAAAGCGACTGCAAGAAATTGCGGAAGAGGCTAAATTTTCCGGGGGTCTCGTCCTATTGCTAGACGAGATTCATCGTCTAGACAAGACCAAGCAAGACTTCCTCTTGCCTCTCTTGGAAAGTGGACTGGTCATCATGATTGGCGCTACGACTGAAAATCCTTTCTTCTCTGTCACTCCTGCCATTCGTAGCCGAGTTCAAATTTTTGAGTTGGAACCTCTGTCTAACCAAGACATCAAAGAGGCTCTGCAAATAGCTCTAAGTAACCCTGAGCGTGGTTTTGATTTTCCAGTAGAACTAGATGAGGATGCGCTGGATTTTATTGCTACCTCTACAAACGGAGACCTTCGCTCTGCCTTCAACTCACTGGATTTGGCAGCTCTCTCTACCCCTGAGAATGATAAGGGCATCCGCCACATCACCCTCGACATCATGGAAAATAGCCTGCAGCAGAGCTACATCACTATGGATAAGGATGGAGATGGCCACTATGATGTTCTCTCAGCCCTGCAAAAGTCTATCCGTGGCTCAGATGTGGATGCCAGTCTCCACTATGCTGCCCGCTTGATTGAGGCTGGGGATCTGCCAAGTCTCGCTCGTCGCTTGACTGTTATCGCCTATGAAGATATCGGCTTAGCCAATCCTGAAGCCCAGGTTCACACCGTAACTGCTCTGGATGCTGCCCAAAAGATTGGTTTTCCCGAAGCTCGCATCCTCATTGCCAACGTCGTGATTGATTTGGCTCTTTCTCCAAAATCCAACTCAGCCTATGTAGCTATGGATAAGGCACTTGCTGACCTCAAAACATCAGGGCACTTGCCTATTCCGCGGCACCTGCGTGATGGGCACTACAGCGGAAGCAAGGAACTGGGGAATGCCCAAGACTATCTCTATCCACACAACTATCCTGGAAATTGGGTCAAGCAAGACTATCTACCAGAAAAAATTCGTAATCATCACTATTTCCAAGCAGAAGATACTGGTAAATATGAACGGGCTTTGGCTCAAAGAAAGGAAGCTATCGACCGTTTGCGAAAAATCTGAAATCCTTTTCAAAAAATTGCACTTTCCTCTTGATTTTTTTTGAAAAAGTGGTATCATATAAACATAGAAACGCTGTGGTGTACGACTTCACACTTAAGTGTTGACCGACTATTTTTTGTATTATTAGGGAAACAAAAGTCTTCTAACAGCATGTAGGCCGTCTCACACGGAAACAGCTTCAGTTAGAGCGAGTTGCCCACCTGCTTAATTGCGCGGGTTCAATACAAACCGTGAAGTTTCGGCACCAATACAGCTTTTTTCTTTGCCTCCTTAGCTCAGCTGGCAGAGCAGCGGACTCTTAATCCGTGGGTCACAGGTTCGATCCCTGTAGGGGGCATCTAAATACAACAGGAAAAAGCCTTGATAACCAAGGCTTTTTT